>JAIKZO010000073.1 GCA_024682115.1 Lachnospiraceae bacterium | reverse complement strand
TTTCAGTTTTTGAATCTGTATACCCTCGCCTCATAGGGCCTGAACATTCCCGCCTTATTCTCCATCTCATTAAGCCGCTCTTCTATCTTTTCGGATATCCTTCCCTGGTCCTTATTCCTGCCCGGATAATTTGAAAGGACCAACGCGCCCTTTCTCCCCTTGAATTTATCGGGGATCCTTGCACGAACGGGAAGTCTTGAGAACGAGCAGACGATAAGATAGCTTTCATCATCAAGACTTCTTTCATACATAAATATATTCGGGTCCTTCGGGAAATATTCCTGATATGATCCGTATATGAGAGTCTTTGAACTCTTTCTGAGCCTAAGGGCTTTCCTGTAAAAATTCAGGATGCTGTCGGGATCTTTTTTCTCATCTTCCACATTTACTTTTTTATAATTCGGGTTCACATAGAACCATGGTCTGCACTTTGAAAAACCGGCATTTGGCGAACTGTCCCACTGCATCGGCGTACGGGCCGAATCACGGCTTGAAAGGTGAATCCTGTGCAGTCTCCGCTCCGGATCCTCTTTGAGATGATAGGTATGATAATTCGTTTTTGATGAAACATCCACATAATGTTCGATAGACGGCAGTGCGATATTCATCATCCCTATCTCCTGTCCCTGATAAATAAAGGGGGTTCCCTGCAGGAAAAGGTAACTTACCGCAAGGCAGGTGCCGCTCTCTCTCCAAAAATGCCTGCTGCCGTAGCGGCTTATCACACGGGGGTGATCGTGATTTTCAAGATAAAGCGAATTCCAGCCTTTCCCGGCCAGCGCATACTGCCATTTTGAAAGCGCCTTTTTAAACTTGACCAGCGAAAACGGGCGATGCACATATTCCGTGTAAAGACAGTCTGCCATCATATGATCGAACGAAAACATCATATCCAGCGATTTCGTATCGCCCGTGAGATATTTCATCGCGGATTTCACTGTGGTCATCGGGCCTTCGCCGATCTGGAAACAGTCGTACTCCCGGCAGACCTTTCTGAATTCGGCCATATACTCATGAATGTGAGGGCCGTCCTTATAGTGGGGCATCCCGTTAACCGCAGGAAGAAAAGGTATGCCGTTCGGAAGTCCCTCTTTTTTTGATATGAAATTGATCACATCTTCCCTGAAACCGTCAACACCCATGTCAAGCCAGAAACGCATGATATCCTTTACTTCTTCTCTGACCTTAGGGTTATCCATATTAAGATCCGGTTGTTTTTTGGCAAAGATGTGCAGATAATACTGTCCCCGGGTCTCATCATACTCCCATGCCTTGCCCTCAAACAGAGAGTTCCAGTTGTTGGGCTCATCCCGCCAGATATAATAATCGCTGTACGGGTTATCTTTTCCCTTCCGGCTTTCCAAAAACCACGGATGCTCATCGGAGGTATGGTTCACAACTAAGTCCATGATGACCTTAAGCCCCAGTTCATGAGCCCTGTTAAGGACTTTTTTAAACTGCTCCAGGGTTCCGTAATCCGGATGTATGTCTTTGTAGTCTGAAATGTCATAGCCGAAATCGGCATTCGGAGACGGGTAGATCGGCGAAAACCAGATACCGTCCACTCCCAGTTTTTTTATATACGGAAGTTTCTCATAGACACCGTAAAGATCCCCGATGCCGTCATCATTTCCGTCCGCAAAGCTTCTTATCCAGATCTGATAGAAGCTCATTTCCTTATACCAGTCGCCCATTATTTATCATCTTCTTTCATAAGATTATGTACATTTTCGTGGAATTCCTCGAAGTTCTCACGCATTCCGCCGTAGATCTCACGCGGAATGTCGACGAATACCTTCTGTGTCCCATTGAGGATAGCCGCCGTCGTGTTTATCAGATACTCAAGGCTCTGATGCTTTCTGTGGCCGAATACTCCCGACTGTGCCAGTTCATGAAGTTCTCCGTAGCGCTCATATGCCATCTTCACACTGTCGGTCCATGAAATATATATCTCGTCCATCGCGCGCTGTCCGGTTTCACGAAGCGCATTTAGATCACCCGAAACATTCATAAGAAGCTTCGCCATGCTCCCTGCATTTTCATCGATAAGATAACCGTTTCGGCCGTCGGTAATGCCTTCAGCCGCACACGAATCTTTAATGAGTACGCTTGCAAGTCCGCATGCGGCTGCCTCACGTACCACTATTCCGTTTGTGTCATAAACCGAAGGGAATAAGAAAAGATCGGCCCTGGTATTCCATGCGCGAAGTTTTTCCCTGTCATGCTCGGGCCCAGTGAAAATGACTTTGCCGGAATGCCCTGCTGAACCTTTAAAATGTTCAGGATTTCCATCCGAATACACATCAAGTGCAATACCGTATTCTTTTATCAGATCCTGCATTTCCCCGGCATCCGCTCCGCCGCCGACAAAAACCATCCTGAAATCAACACCGTTTTCGGATAATACCTTCATTGCATCCGCGATGATCGGAAGTCCCTTATATTTCATCAGCCGGCCGACAAACATAAATACGGGAATGCCATCCGGCAGGTCAAAGTTCTTCGTTACCTGTTTAACGATTTCTTCGGGAACTCTTCCTTTGGGGAAATCCACGCCGTTTGACATCACACGATAGTCACCGTTAAATCCCAGTGACTTAAGATTTTCTCCGGCTCCATGGGATACGACCCACACCTCGTCGCAGGCTTCTATACTGCTGACCATTGTCTTAATGGTCTCTTTTTTCAAAAAGCCGTTTCCGACCGCACGAGCGATATCGACGTCAAATTTTGTATGATACGTAAATACTACAGGGGCACCGGTCTCCTTGCGCAGAATGCGTGCGATCATCGTGGAAACCGCCGGACAGTGAGTATGGATGATGTCCGGTTGAAATTCGGTCATTCGGGCTATCTCACGGATTGAAAGCGGGTAGCCCGTGCGGTATCCCTTTACAAACTCTGTTGTGTCAAAACTCGGATAAGGCACAACCTCATACGGATAGCCGTCATATCCGGCATCCGGATATTTCGGTGTGCCAACCACAACATTTGCGCCCAGATCATTTACCAGGACGCTTCCGTAATTCATAACAACATTCGCAACGCCGTCTATGACCGGCGGGAATGAATCATTCAAAAGACATATGTTCATGACATTACTAACGCTGCTGCCTCGTCTGCCGGGAGCGGCTTACCCCAGATATATCCCTGGATATAATCACACTTGATACTGCGCAGGGTTTCATGCTGTTCCGGTTCTTCAACGCCTTCGGCTACCACTTCAAAATCCATCACATGCGCCATGGATATGATCGCTTCAACATACTTCTGAGAAGTACTGTTTGAATTCATTTTATCTATGAACGACTTATCGATCTTGAGCGTATCAGACGGAAAACTGTTCAGATAACTCAAGGACGAATACCCGGTCCCGAAATCGTCTATAGCGATCCTTATGCCCATTTCCTTGAGCTTATTAAGGCAGAAGGCAGCTTTTTCCGCAGATTCTATCAGTATGGATTCGGTAATTTCTATCTCGAGCTGACCGGCGGGTATACCGCTTTCGGAAAGCAGGTTCCTGATCTCGTCGATGAAATTGCTCTTCATCATATGCTTTACTGATGCATTTATGCTGAGGACTATATCAGCACCTGTCTTCTTTATAAGATCTCCGAAGTAAATCGCAGTATATGCTCGCTGCTGCTTTTGCGCTTTATCTCTCTCATTGCCGCTACCGAATCATTTATCAGTTCATCACGATCTTCCGCATCGGACGGATAGATCGCATATCCGAAGCTGGCGCTTATGAAAAAATCATACCCGTCAATGTTTATCTTTTCCGCAATTTCTTTCA
>JAIKZO010000015.1 GCA_024682115.1 Lachnospiraceae bacterium | reverse complement strand
GGGTTCAAAACATCCACCTTGACCTGGGCCACGCGATAGCTCTTCCTGACATATCCCGGTTCATAAAACGGAATCTCTTTCATGCGCACTCTCCTCTCTTAACAGACATACCAACAACCGATGATCTTCTCCTCCCTTCCTTTTTTTTCTTCTCATCTTTGGGGTCTAACCTTTGACCCGTGCGAAGATCGATCACTACGATCTCCCTGGGGTGTCCCTTTCTCGGGACAGTGATGTGTACCGAGAACCCATAGATACCGTCCGTAAAGCAGAACGTATGAGTCCCGTCCTCTTCGGGTATGACGCTCATTTCCGCCCTGCAGATATGCATCATGGGGAATTTCACGTGCCCGCTGACCTTGGCCTCAACAAGGTTCGAAACCTCTTTCATGTATTCTTCCTTCGTTTTCTTTTTGTTACCGGCAGGCAGTTGCTCTGCCACTTTTCCGGTCTCCTTCCTCTCATCGGGAAGCTCCGCGAAGTTCAGTTTAAGAGGCTCGACGTTCGATCTGCTTTCGACGGATCCGAACAGGTCCGATACTGCGCACAAAAGCGCATACTCGTAAAGATAAGTTTTGGAAAGCGGATTCTGCGAATGATCCGTTCCCTTTGTTTCGATGGTGATTTCCGTGTAAGATGTGTTCTTCATGTTATCCATAATACTATCTCCCTTCTTAGTAGATAATTAACTGTTGGTTTATTTTATTTTTCCCTCCACCGTAATTTTTAAGGGCGCTTTCTTGGCACGCTCGCCGCCGGTATTCCGGCGGGTCATCGCGGATGCTTCCCCGAAAGTGGTGCCCCTGCAGTGGAGCGGTATGCTCTTTTCAATGTGCAGCAAAAAAGGACTGATATATGAAGCGGAGTATTGGGCGCATTTGTAGCGCTACTCCGTTAATCCTTCATATATCAATCCTTTTTTAACCCGCCTTCGGGGTCTTTCTGTTACAGATTATATATCGGTCGGTCAATCAAAAACATTAACCACCGGTTTAATTTTTTTTATTCTATTTTTACATTGTCTTTATCCGTAGTAAACTGCTTTCCCGTTTCGTGGTCGATGATAGTGACTTTTTTCGGACCCGGAACGCCGTCGAACAGGAAATTCGCAACCTTGATCATAACAAATATGAACAGGATCATTCCAACTATGAACAGGATATATGACAATCCCGGTAATATCAGGCAGCACACGAGTGTCGAGATAAGGAAAAACTTGGCGTTTACTACCGGCAGATCAAAATTGTCCCGCAGCGTAAATACCCCTGTCACAACAAGCGCGATCAATCCCAGGATAAAGCTCGTGATAAGAGCCCAGTTCGGTACATTTCCGAATGTCTCTCCTCTTGATAACGTCCTGACGACATATATACCTATCGAACATCCCATCAGTATAAGGACCAGTATACCGGGGATCATCCTTACCAGACTCTCCCTGCAAACCTTTACATACATAATAAGAAAAGATACCGCAAACAGAACAAGCACCGTATAAAGCATGATCTTGATATAAGACGGTGACTGGGCAAATCTGTAACGTGCAATGTTTCTTTCTATAAAATCCGTGTTTTCATTATAAAGCATGTAAAATCCCTGATGCGACATCTCATCCTCATCATAAAGTGCAGGATCAAACTGAGCGAATCTTACTATAACGATCACAATCCTTATGAGCGATATGACACATCCCGCAAGGACCATGACAGCTGCGGCAAACAGTCCCGGTTCTTCGTATCTTAAACTCTTTAACATCTTTAATCTCCTTGATCCATCCGGTTATATTTCGCGAAGCACAAGTTCCGTGATCCCCGGGTTGTTTCCGGGCTTAACCCTTTTTACCTTGTCATCACGGCCGTATGAAAACTCATCCATGATAGCACTTCTTATACCCGTGCCACCATGATAACCGTGTATAACACGTATAGTGTAGACCGAACCCGGCGCTTTCGCAACCTCGGACCTGACCTTTCTTATTGCTTCATCGACGCGAAGGCCGTGAAGATCAATCTCAATAACTCCTGCTGATAACATTATGATCCTCCCATGCCATTTGTATACTTAATTAAAGGAATTGTCAATGATCGCTTTGATACCTTTGGCGATAAGCATGAGAAGTTTGTAGACGATTCAGAGCGGTATGATGACTTCGAGTATGACTATGGCGGCGTTAAACATCAGTGCGAAGAAAGCTATGATGAATATTATCGCGAAGATCATTTCCATGGTGTTAACTCCCCCCCTGGGAAAAAGAGTGGTGATTTATGATAATGATATATGGAAGTAAGGGAGAGAAAAATATACCGGTGGTTTATATTTTGTATTTGACATGGTAAAGGGAGCGACTTATAATCAGTAGGACGCTCGCGCATATGGAGTGTCGCC
>JAIKZO010000006.1 GCA_024682115.1 Lachnospiraceae bacterium | reverse complement strand
CAGTCTCGATCTTTCTCTTGATATGACTGAAGAGAAGATCCTTGAACAGATAGATCAAAGGATCCTTTCCGCCAGTAAAAGATACGGGATGGATTTCGACGACCGCGAAAAGATACGCCGTGAGATTTTCCGGGACATAAGACGCCTCGGAATACTGCAGGACCTCATAGAAGATCCCGAAGTAACGGAAATAATGGTAAACGGGACTGACGGGATCTTTATCGAGAAAAAAGGAAAACTGTGCCGGACGGAGCTTAAGTTCGACTCCAAGGAAAAACTGAAACAGATGATCTGGCAGATAACGGCGGAATGTAACAGGGTTGTAAATGAAGCTTCACCGATAGTGGATGCAAGGCTTCGTGACGGATCAAGAGTAAACGTGGTCCTGGATCCTGTGGCTCTGAACGGGCCGATACTTACCATCCGGCGCTTTCCCCGGGATCCGATCACGATGGAAGATCTTATCGAAATGGGAAGTATAACCGAAGAATGTGCCGAATTCCTTATAAAGACCGTAAAGGCCGGTTTCAATATACTCGTCAGCGGCGGTACGGGGTCGGGAAAGACAACCATGCTGAATGTTCTTTCAAATTTCATTCCCGGGGATCAAAGAGTAGTGACGATCGAAGATAGTGCCGAGCTTCAGATCAGGGGAATACCGAACCTGGTAAGTATGGAAACCAGAAACGCCAATGTGGAAGGGTGCCGGGAGATAACGATAAGAGATCTGATAAAGACCAGCCTTCGAATGAGACCGGACAGGATCATAGTCGGAGAGGTCAGATCAAAAGAAGCGATAGACATGCTCCAGGCTATCAATGTCGGACACTCGGCAATGACGACGGTTCATGCAAATTCTGTAAATGACGTCGTTTCAAGGCTTGAGACAATGGTCCTTATGGGTATGGAAATGCCGGTCAGCGCGATAAGGGGGCAGATAGCTTCGGGATTTGATCTGATGATACACCTCGGCAGATGGCATGACGGTTCGAGAAGGGTTTTGGAAGTTGCCGAACCCGTTGGAATAAAGGACGGAAACATCATAATGAACAGGCTTTACAAATTCGTTACTTCAGACGAAGATCCGGGATTAAAGGAACCTGGAGAGACGATCAGGGTAGGAAAACAGGTCAATGTTGAAAAGTACAGGTAAGGAATATCTTCTTCCGGAAAAAAAAGAAACGGTTTTAATGATCATCCGGTCCGCCGGTGCGGTATTTCTCCTGGATATATATTTCTACAGGTCGGTCTGGGCTCTTATCGTACTTGTTCCGGTGGGATGCGCATATTTCTTCCTTCAAAAAGATCTTCTTGAAGAAAAAAAGAGGGCAGTTCTGAGGCAACAGTTCAAAGAGCTCCTTATGCTTTCGTCAACATTGCAGAGAGCGGGATATTCGGTGGAAAATTCAATACTCAAAAGTTACAGGGATCTCAGGTATATGTACGGGAAAAAAGCACCGGTATGCCGCCTTGTTAAAGAAGCCGGAGCGGCCGTGGGAAACAAAGGATCCATAGGAGAGGTCTTCATAAGAACTGGTTTATCCGCAAAGATCGAAGAGATCGAAGACTTCGGCAGGATATACGAGATCGCATATAAAAAGAGCGGGAATATGTCACTTATCATGGACAAAGCCGCCGGCAGCATTATGGAAAAAGCCGAAGTGGAAAACGAGATCTATGTATCCGTTTCAAAGGGCCGTCTGGAGATGAGGATAATGAACCTCATGCCGTTCTTTATCATGACTTATATAAATCTTACGGGACGAGGTTATTTCGATGTGATGTATCACAACGTTCCGGGGATAACCGTAATGAGCATATGCCTTATCATCTATATTCTTTCTTATCTGTGGGGGATCAGGATTGTTTCGATCAGGATTTGAAAAGTTCGGAAAAAAACAAAAATATATGGCGACAGTATTCGTGATCGGAATGATCTTTACGATCGCGGTCTTTGTCAAGGACAGCAGGAGAACATTTCTTAACGAAAAAGGGCAGATCCTGAGGAATGAACAGGGAGGCGGAGAATATGACGTGAAGTTAAGAGGGGAGATGTCGGGAAGCAGGGAGGAATACGATCTTCATATCGAAGAAAGGATACCTTCAGATCAGGAGCTGGAGGTGATGGCTGATGAAGCTAACAGACTCCTGGATCCCGTCATGAGGAACGGAAATCCGTTTTATCCCAGTGTTTCTGAGGATATGAAGTTTCCGGTAAACATGGAAGGATATCCTTTCACCTTAAGATGGAGCTCATCCGATGAGGAAAAGATCTCCCATACCGGCAAGGTCATAAGGGATCCGGAAGACCGGCAGGAATATGAGGTCATCATTGAAACGGTCTTTGTTTTCGGGGAATTCAGAAAAAGCTACCAAAGAAAGTTGTTCTCGGTGAGCAGAGACTATGGGGAGGAAGAATTAAGGCTCATAAAGCTTGACAAAGGAATAGATTCGGCCCTGTCGGAAAGCAGGAACAGCAACGTGATCACACTTCCCGAAACCGTTGACGGACAGAAAGTCGTTTATTCGGAGATCAAAAAGAATAACGGAGTCCTGATGATACTTATCACGTTTACGTTAACGGCAGCAGTCGGGATGGCGGTATCGTTTGACGAAAGACAGAGCAGAAAAAAAAGAAACGACAGTCTGGATGCTCTTTATCCGGGATTTGTGGAGAAGGTCAAGCTGTATATGATCTCCGGGATGACCGCTAAGAATACGCTTTTTGCCATAAGGGATGACGTCGCAGGATCCGGGAAAAAATATGAACTGCTGTATAAGGAGCTGGAACGGACATGTAACAAATATACGAACGGTGTTTCTGAAGAGAAGATCTTAAGCGATCTGGGAAATTCCTGTACGGAGACCTATCGTAGATTCTGTTTTCTTCTGACGGTGAATCTGAAGCAGGGTAACGATAAACTGATGCAGCTTCTTGATCGGGAAGTTGAAAAAGCCTTTGCGATGCGTCGGGAGAGAGCAAAGTGTAAAGGCGAGGAAGCTACGGTCAAACTGCTTTTTCCGATGCTCATCATGTTACTGATCGTGCTGGTGATAATAATGATCCCGGCATATATGAAATTCAATTGATAAAGGAGAGACCTTATGAAAAAAGAACCGAAGAAAAAGATCAACAACAAAGGAATGGGGACAGTAGAGATCATATTGATAATAGTTGTGCTCATCGGACTTGTCCTCATCTTTAAGACACAGATCACGGAACTTGTTCAGACCGTGTTCGACAAGATAGCCGTAGACAGCGGAAGCATACTGTCCTGAAGACAATGAAAAAAGATCATCTTAAAGGATCTGTCACGGTATTTCTTTCGTTAACACTTTCTTTTCTGCTGATCATGGTCCTGACATTTAATTCGCTCTGTATAGGAAATGCCGAAAAAATGAGGTTTGAGATGGCTTCGGATATGGCGTTCAATTCGGTACTGGGAGAGTATTCCCTTTATCTGAAAGACAGATTCGATCTTTTGTATATCGACTCGTCATATCTTTCGGGAAGCCCGGGAACGGGCAGGATAGAAGACCGGCTGATGTTCTATATGAAGAAAAATGCCGATGAGATACTCGTTTCATCTAAGACGCCGTGGGGAAAGATAAGTACGGAAACATGTAGGATCGGGGAATTTGAAGCTTCTACCGGGGGAGAAGGATCCAACATGGCATCACAGGCCGTTCTCTATGTCAATGACAGTCCGCATACGGAAGAATTCCGGGAAGAGGTGACAGAATCGTTATTCTGGGCTCCTTATGCGCTGGCGCTGGATGAAGAGGATCCTTTCGAACAGTTCTTTTCATATATGGAAGTACTTGAGGGAATGGAACTTCCGGTGAAGAAAAATGAGAAAGGGATATTCACGGAAGTGCAGATATCCGATCCGGCCGACTGGGTATATTCACTTGCGGGAAGCGATTTTTTGTTCCTTGTGGGTATCGAAGACATCGAAATGAGCGATGCAAAGATGGACCTTTCGGGTCTCATTTCCAAAAGAGGAGCAGAAAACACGGCATACGGTAAGTCTTCATACATTTATGACGAAGTGGGATATATTACGTATCTTGTGGATAAATTCGGTTGTTACCGTCATGAAAGAGAAGAAACTCCTTTAAAGTGTTCTCTTGAATACATAGCTGTCGGAAGCGATTCGGATCTTTCGAATTTTCGGGAGGTGACAGACAGGATCTTTAAATGGAGGTTTGCGGATAATTTACGGCTTGCTTTTTCCGATCAGGGACTGAGGGGAGAAGCTGTGGCAGCAGCCATGTTACTTGAAGTCTGTACGCTCAATCCGGCGTTCATTGAACCGGTAGCCGATACCATTGTGGCAGCCTGTGCCTTTCTTGAAACCGTGAGCGACTTAAGATCGATACTTACCGACGGAAAGGTTCCGCTGATCAAGGAAAGCCATAACATGTCCGTATCTTCAATACTTTTTGGGAACCGCTATCATGCTAAGTCCGAGGAAGGATTAAGTTACAGACAGTATACGGAAATAATGATCATAAATTCGGACAGAAGGGAAAAGATAATGAGGACCATGGATCTTATGGAAGCCGAGACCAGAGTCAATACGGGCAACGGAGGTTTTTGCATGGACTGGTGCATCGAAGAGATAACCGCGTCCGTTGAGGCACGAGGCAGCGGCATCGAAAGATACAGGATAAACAGAAAATACGGATATTTTTAAGTAAAGAACCGGAAGCGGAAAGAAGCACTCTCTTTTGCACAAAAATATACATAGAACTTTTGATGTGAAAAAAGAAAAGAATGAAAAATGGAATCGATAAATCTGCTATAGCTCTAAATTCATGTACGAATTCTCGTATGATAAACAATCAGAACCTTGTAAAAGAGAGTGTTTCTTCCCGCTCCCGGCTTAAGGGATCTATATCGGCAGAAAGCAGTATGGTCGTTCCGCTGTTCCTGTTTTTTATGATAACGGTGATGTCTCTTCTGATCATGTCCAAAGAGCAGTCGGAGTATTATCAGGAGCTTCATCAAGAAGCTTTATCGGAATACGGATCATCTGCGGGGGGCAGACCCGGAGGGATGATAGAAAAGTCTTGCAATTATGTACAATATCCGGCCATCAGATTTTTCCCGTTCATAAAGGTGGATGTCAGTGACAGGGTTTATATGCATCCTTTTACCGGATATACGGGAAGCGGTGATGTATCTGTTTTGACGGAACCGGATGAATTTGTCTATGTCACAAAGACAGGAACTAAATATCACAGATTGGCTTCGTGTACATACATAAACATAAAGCCGCGTTCATGTGACGGGGAGGGACTTCAGAACACGAGAAACAAATACGGAAGAAGATACAGGGCATGTGATATCTGTCATCCCGGGGGATCGGGAATGCTCTTTATCACCGGAGACGGAGAATGCTATCACTGCAGATCCGATTGTCCGGGTCTTAAAAGGACCGTATATATGATAACGCTTAAGGAGGCTATATCGAGTGGATACACAGCTTGTTCCAAATGCGGTTAGTCTGCTGTGGATAACGATCCTCAGCATTCAGGACATCTTATACATGAAAATTTCAAAGCGGATGACATATGCTTTTGTCATCTCTGGAGCCCTGGTCTCTCTGATCAACAGGACTCCGACGGAAACAGCGCTTTCGGCCGTACCCGGCCTTATATTACTTATCATATGCTATACAACAAAGGAAAGCCTCGGATACGGTGATGCCATAACGACCGTTGGCCTGGGACTCTGGGTCGGTATGAGGATCGTCTGTGTGAGTCTTTTTGTCGGGATCGGACTGTCTTTGGTAGGGTCAATCATCTACATGTTTATTGAAATCAAGGGACTATCCGGAAAGAAGTCGATCCCGTTCATTCCTTTCCTGATGTTGGGACAGGTGGTGAGTTATGCGGGCGGATAAAGAACTTAACGGGTACATGAGCCTGGAAGCGGGTTATTTGTTTCCGATATTACTCTTCATATATTACCTGGTGATCTTGTCTTCTTTGCTCCTGCTTGTCAGATGCCTGACCTCTCAGAACGATTACATCGTGGGGATGAGAGCGGCTTCTTTCAGCAGGGGTGAAGAAGAGTATGGAGAGGTGATATACGGAACGGATGAGGGATTTGATGCGGAAAGTTATGCAATCAGCCGGCTTGAAATGGCTGACAGGATGTATGTGGCTTTTCCGACAAAAAGTATCGAATGCATATCATCCGGGGGGTCATTTTCGGTAAGAACATATGGCGGAGACCGCATCGGAAGAAACGATTGCAGTAAGGAATGTATCATAGTCGATCCTGTGGGAAGGATCAGAGAACAGAGGTATTGATGAAAACAAGTTATATAAGAGATTTTAAACATAACTATCTTGTTATTCACGATGACAGGGTCATTTCGGAAGATTATGAGATAAAGATGCTGACCAAAAACAGGATAGAAGGGCTCCTTTGCAGTGAAGAAAGAATGGTGAACGGTGAGGGATTTCTTTATTATGACATCACATCCAAACATGTTTTTAAAAACGTCTTTTCGGAAGAGATCATAGGGTTTGATCTGATAAAGTCTTTATTCCTGAGCCTGATCAGATTGTGTGAGGAGATGGAAAAGTATCTGCTCTATGATGACGGACTGATCCTGGATCCCGAATATATTTATTATGATATAGAAACAAAGGAGTTTTATTTCCTTTATTACAAGGATGAAATGAGCGGAAAGCCCGGACCTCTTTTCGAGTTTCTGACGGAACATATCGATAACAATGATTTTCCTGCAGTGGAATCGGTATACCAGATGCTGGATATGAGTAAACGGTCTTTTTATGCCACGGATGAGATATTAAGGTGGTTTAAAGAAGAGTATTCCGATGAAAAGGAAGTCACGAAAGAAAACGAAAATGATATCACGTTCACGGTTCCCGATAAAAGATCCGAAGGGATCCCCGACATGCGGATGTACGATGAATGGGAGAACGGGATCGAGTCCGAAAAGGAGGAAAGATCCCGGACAAAAAAAGAGAAGAGAGGATTGTTTTCGAGAATAAGGGAATTCTTTTCCAAAAAAGAAAACGAAAACAAAGATGACGATCTTTTTGAAGAATACTGTGAAGAACAGGGTATTTACGGATACGATAACGAAGAAGCCGACAATAACACGGTATTCATTCCCTGGGTGGAAAACTCGGAACACAAGTTGTACGGATTGGGTAAAGGCAATAAAACTCACATAGATCTCGGAAGCCTTCCGGTGACGGTAGGAAAGATGCGGGGTGCGGCGGATATCATATTGAACGATGAGAGCGTTTCGAGACTGCATGCAAAGCTCTTAAGGACCGGGAGCAGATTTTTCATGCTTGACCTCAACTCCACGAACGGTTCGTTCAAGAACGGGGTGAGGCTCATGCCGAACGAAAAAGTGCTCATAGAACCGGGTGATGAAATAGGCTTTGGGAAACTTAAATTCATTTACAGATGATGATTAAAGATTTATACTAGGAATAGTGCTTTAATGTGGATTACTATGGATTATTGTCGGCATTACAGGCGATCCGGAAAGGCAGATTCTTATGAAGATCAACATCTATTACGGCGGAAGAGGACTCATCGATGACCCGACCTTGTTTGTCATAAACAAGATGCAGTCGGTCCTTGAAGAACTTCATGTAGAGGTTGAACGCTTTAATCTTTACGAACAGAAGAACAGCATCACCACACTTCCCCAGTCGTTGAAAACAGCGGACGGAATAATACTTGCGACGACCGTTGAGTGGCACGGTATCGGAGGATTCATGACACAGTTTCTCGATGCATGCTGGCTTTACGGTGACAAGGAAAAGATCTCGAAGATATATATGTGCCCCATCGTCATGTCGACCACATACGGAGAAAGAGAAGGAAAACTGGATCTTACCGTAGCCTGGGAGATCCTGGGAGGACTTCCCTGCAGCGGTATCTGCGGATACATCGCGGAAACCTCTGTATTTGAAAGAAGCGAGAACTACAATACGATAATCGAAAAGAAGGCCGAGAACATGTACCGGACCATCAACCAGAAGCTTGAAAGCCTTCCGGCAAGTAACCAGGCGGTCAAGAAGATGGTCTCATTCACAAAGACAATGGACTTAACGCCTCAGGAATCGGAACAGCTTTCCGTCTATGCTTCGGACGACAGTTATGTAAGGACACAGAAGGAAGACCTTCAGGAACTTACATCGATGTTCAGGGATATGATGGGATACGAGGAAGAAGGAAGCGATTCCCGGGAAGAATATATCAAGGAGTTTAAGGAACACTTCACTCCTCAGAGCGGTATAAATGCGGTATACAGGTTGAACATAGAAGGCAAGAAGAAGCCGCTCATCATAGAGATCAACGGACCGAGGAACGAATACTACTACGGAAATGTCGAAGAATCGGATGTTGATATATCGATCTCAAAGGAAACACTTGATGATATAGTTTATGCCCGCATGACTTTCCAAAGGGCATTCATGGGAGGTCTTATCAAGATAAAGGGAGACTTCAAGATATTAAGAGCTCTTGATCTGTTGTTTACGTTTATGGAGGATGGACAGTATGTATAAGGATGATTGTATTTTCTGCAGGATAATCAAGGGAGAGATCCCTTCTTACACCATATATGAGGATGATGATTTCAAGGTGATACTCGATGCCGGCCCGGTCTCTAAAGGCCATGCGCTCATCCTTCCCAAGGATCATTACGACGATCTTTATGAGCTTCCCGAAGATAAGGCTGCTGCGGCATTTGTGCTTGCCAAGAAGCTTATGACAAAGATCACGGATAAGCTCGGATGCGACGGATTCAACATCTGTCAGAACAACAGGGAAGCTGCGGATCAGACGGTAAAGCACTTCCACATGCATCTTGTTCCCAGATACAAAGACGGACAGAAGTTCTTTGCATATACACCGCTTGAACTCACACCCGAAGAACAGACCACGATTAAGGAAAAGATCACCGGATGAAAACAGTAAATGTCAGTGATATAACCGATGCGGTAAAAGACATGTGCATAGAAGCCACGCACTATCTTTCCGAAGATATGAAGGAAGCCCTTGCTTCTTCAAAGGAAAAGGAAAGCTCGGAGCTTGGTAAGAAGATCCTGTCACAGCTTGAGGATAATCTCGATATTGCTTCAACGGATATGATACCCATTTGCCAGGATACGGGAATGGCGGTATTCTTTGTTGAACTCGGACAGGACGTGCATATCGAGGGAGGATCCTTATCCGATGCGATAAACGAAGGCGTTCGCCGCGGTTATACCGAAGGATTCTTAAGAAAGTCTGTAGTCAGCGATCCTTTGATCCGCGTAAATACCAAAGACAATACCCCCGCCGTCATACATTATGATATAGTTCCGGGAGATACCCTTAAGATAGTCATAGCACCCAAGGGCTTCGGCTCGGAAAACACCAGCAGGATATTCATGCTCAAACCCGCGGATGGCATAGAAGGAGTTAAAAATGCAGTCCTTACCGCCGTAAAGGAAGCGGGCCCGAATGCATGCCCTCCCATGGTCATAGGAGTCGGGATAGGGGGAACCTTTGAAAAGTGTGCGATGCTTGCAAAGAAAGCATTGACCAGGCCTTTAAATGTACGTTCAGATCTTGAACATATAGCTTCTCTTGAAGAAGAACTGCTTGAGAAGATCAATAACACCGGGATAGGTCCTGCGGGACTCGGCGGTAATACGACAGCCCTCGGAGTAAACATAGAAACATATCCTACACATATCGCAGGATTGCCGGTAGCGGTGAATATCTGCTGTCATGTGAACAGACACGCAACAAGGGAATTTTAAGATGGACATACATATAAAAGCACCTCTTGACGAAGAAACGATAAAGAACCTGCATGCCGGAGACATGGTCTATATTTCGGGGACCGTGTATTCTGCCAGGGATGCGGCGCATAAAAGAATGGACGAAGCTCTTGATCAGGGAAAAGAGCTTCCTTTTGACGTTAAGAACAATATAGTTTATTACCTGGGACCGTCCCCTGCCAGAGAAGGACGCGTGATCGGATCGGCCGGTCCGACGACTTCCGGAAGGATGGACAGATACACACCCAGGCTTTTATCCCTAGGACTTAAAGGAATGATAGGCAAGGGCAAAAGGTCGCCGGAAGTAAAGAAAGCGATCATAGAAAACAAAGCAGTGTATTTTGCCGCGATCGGCGGGGCGGGAGCCCTGCTCTCAAAGGCGATAGTATCCTCGGAAACGATAGCATACGAGGATTTGGGAACAGAAGCGATAAGAAAACTCGAGGTAGTCGATCTTCCGGCGATAGTCGTGATAGACTCCGAGGGTAACGATCTTTATGAAACTGCGAGTGAACGATTTAAAAAAGAATAAGGTCATCATACTTGGCATAATATCGGCAGCAGTAATCATAACGATCCTGATATCGGCGGTATACACGATAAAGCGTGTCAGTCTTGGAAGAAAGCTTAAAGAACTCCAGGATATCACGGCAGAAAACAGCGTAAAGTTTTTTAACAAATATTCCCACTCGGATGCGGAGGGGATAGAATCCGTCAAAGCCAGCCTTGAAAACAAGGATTACGAACTGACGCCGATGGATGATGTGATCGAACTCCTAAAGGAATATCCCAGAGATTATGACGAAGCGATAGCCAGAAGGGATATCTTTTCGACGAGTTTCGGATTTCCCCTGTTCGGAACGGATGTGTGGGACAGATTTGTCGGAGGCTGCAGAGTAGGCCGCAGCGGAAATCTGGTAATGGTGCAGTTTGCCGCAGATATGGTCCCTGTCTATTATTTTTTGGAATTTGACGGGACCACTTATCATATCGTAGAAGACCGTTCAAGTGACAGCGAGGACGGAGAATCCGGTTATTCGGAGTGGTATGCCAAATACCTTAAAGTCGAAGGATATGAAGCCGAAGCCGGATATGCCGAATATGCATACCTTACCAATGACCCCCTGATCACTTATAAAGATATAGATAACTACTATAAACAGGAGGATTCGTCCGAAGAAGACGCTCCTTCCGTTTTCATGTTTTACCTTGGGGTCGTTACCAACGATATCATGCAGACTTCTATGGTGACACCTGAAAAAGTCGACGGAGATTTCGAACTTGATTATACGGGATTTACCGACAGGCATCCTTCGTATGCCGAGGATAATCCGCGGATGGATTATGACGGAGACGGTATTCTGGACAGAGTGTTCAGGGATCATGTGATAATCCCGGACGGTGATGTTACGACGGATGATGACGAAACGTCCGACAGTGCTTATCTCATGCTTGGTAACGGTAAGACTCTGGTCCTTGCCGAAAACATGTGGGGGGATCGGATGCAGACCAAGGCCCTTGACATGACCAAGGACGGTATAAACGATATCTCTTTTGTTCAGTATAACGATGAGGAATACGGTCCGGTTTATTATGAATATGTTGAAGGCGGGTATGAATTATGCGCGCTTCCCGAGGAAAAGTACCTGTATTTCGAAGCGATCGATAACGATGAAGGCGATACGTTCTTTAAATGTGTTGACAGCGGATCCGTGAAGAGAGAGTTCAGACGGATCGACGGAGAGTGGGTTGTAAATTAATGGTTTTAAGCATCATAGTTCCCGTTTACAATATGGCTTCCGACGGAAAACTGAATTTCTGTCTTGATTCTCTGGTTGCCCAGACGGTCAGGGATTACGAGATCATTGCCGTCGACGACTGTTCAACGGATGATTCCCTTAAGATCCTTGAGGATTACGAGCACAGATATCCCGGAAAGTTCAAGGCCCTTCACAGTGAAGAGAACCATCATCAGGGGGGAGCCAAGAATATCGGCCTTAAGAAAGCTACAGGCGACTGGATAGGATTTATAGATGCGGACGACTGGATCACGCCCGATATGTACGAACGCCTTATAATGAGGGCGCAGGTTACCGGAGCCGATGTGGTCGGCTGTGATTATTCGTATGTTTACGAGCATACGTTTAAAGCGGGAGACCCGGTTCCCAACAGTAAAAGAGACCAGACCGGAGTACTTGACCACGATAAAAAGGCAAGCCTTATCATGGACGGCGGGAGTCTTTGTGTAAAGATATTCCGCAGGAACACGATAATCGAGAACAACCTCTTTTTCCCCGAAGATATCTTCTATGAGGATAACGCTCTCAGCAATTCCTATCTTCTTACGGCCAAGAGATTTGAGTATATCGAAGAACCTTTGTATTACTACTATCAGCATGACTCATCCACGGTTCATTCTTTTTCGGAGAAGAGATGCCGTGACAGGATGGCAGCAGGCGACATCATGCTGAGTGAAGCAAAAAGACTGGGATTCTACGATGAGTTCAGGGATGAGATAGAGTATAAATATACCCTTCTTTACTTCATTAATACGCTTTTTACATACATGCCCTGCGTAAAACCCATAAAGCTTTCTTTTATCAAAGAACTCTGCGACGGGTTAAAAAAGGCTTTTCCCCGGTTTGAAGAAAACAGATATTATATCGAGAAGACGAATGCCGAGGAAAAGAAACTTATCAGCATGGCAATGATCTCTCCCAAGCTGTTCGTAAGATATTACAGGCTTTTGTGGGGATACAGGAACCTAAGAAAAAAGGTCGCCTCCAACTCAAAAAAAGAAAGGATCTACGTCTGCCATACTTTTTATCACGCTTATATCGCCGTCGTAAAGGAACTGAACAGACCGAAGAGCGAGCGCGGAAAGGCAACGCTGGTCCTCAGCACGATGTCGAACGATTTCGGGACTTTTCCCGACAGAGTCCGTCGCTCGGGGATATTTGAAGATGTGCTGATGTTTGATGAAAAACCCGATGAGTTTTTCCCTCTTGTCATGCTGTTCCACAAGGATAAGAAGAACATCGTCCTTAATCTTCTTCAGAGGATCATATATACCAAACTCCTGGGAAGATCCCAGAAAAAATATGTTCCGGTGAACTTTAAGAAGTACAGGGATATCTATGTATTCTGTGATTCCGACCCGATAGGATATTATCTGAATTATAAAAAGATCAAATATCATGCGGTCGAAGACGGACTTGATACCATAAAATACTGCGATGATGCAAGGTATGGAAACCGCGGGCATTTTGAGCTCAAAGCCCTTATGGCAAAGATGAACCTGATCTTCATCGAGAATGGTTATTCCAAATACTGTATCGACATGGAGGTAAACGATATCGCCTCCTTAAAATATAAGCTCGATAATTATGTTGAAGTTAAAAGGAGTACCCTGTTCAAGGGGATAAGAGACGAAGACAGGCATTATCTCCTTGATATCTTCATGGAGGATTCCGAAAAACTCCTTTCCCAGATCGGTTCCAAAGATCCCGGAAAAAGAAAGGTGATGATCCTTTCCGATCCCGTATGCGATCTTGAGACACGCAAAAGGATGATGAGGGATATCATCAACGAATATGCCAAGGATGCGCAGGTATTCATAAAACCTCATCCCAGGGATGTTGTCGATTACTCCGAAGACTTTAAGGACTGCATAATCATAAAGGGAAGATTCCCCATGGAAGTCTTAAATGAGATCCCGCAGTTTAAGATGGATACGGTTGTTTCCATCCTGACTGTCGTGGATGCCATAGAGTTTGCCGATAACAGGATATTCCTGGGTGCGGATTTCATGGACAGATATGAGGATCCTTCAGTTCACAGACAGAACGAGGTTATTTAGGATCGGTCCGGATGTTTATTCCGGAGAAGATCTTTCAGGTAGGAAGGAATACGATGTACGATACCGAGAATGCCGGTAAGAGAATGTATGAATTTGCGGGACAGATATTCCCGTATTTTCGTTCGCTTACGGGTGAGGGTGTAAGAAAGACCCTTGACGATATAGAAAAAGCCATCACCCCTAAACTTAACAGATATGAGATTCCTACGGGCACACAGGTTTTTGACTGGACCGTTCCGAAGGAATGGGTGATCCGTGAGGCCTTTATCGAAAACGAAGCCGGAGAGCATATCATAGATGTAAAGGATCATAATCTCCACGTTCTCGGCTATTCCACACCGGTCGATGAATGGGTCTCATTAAGTGAACTTAAGGAACATGTCTATACCGAACCCGGCCAGAAGCATGTTATCCCTTATGTCACTTCATACTATAAGGAAAGATACGGTTTCTGCATGAGCCAGGATCAGCTCGATTCACTGCCCGAGGGACGTTATCACATGTTTATCGACAGTGAGCTTATCGACGGTAATCTGACGCTGGCCGATACCGTGATCCCGGGAAGACTTGACAGGGAGATTCTTTTTTCATCTTATTTCTGTCATCCTTCAATGGCGGATAATGAGTGTTCGGGACTTGCCCTTATGTGCGAGCTCATAAACTATGTTTCTTCTTTTGAGGACAGAAAATATACCTACAGGTTTGTGTTCAATCCCGAGACGATAGGCTCGATAGCTTATCTTTCGATAAATGACAATCTTAAGAATCTGAAGGATAAGCTTAAGGCAGGCTTTGTTCTTTCCTGTGTCGGCGATGACAAAGCCTATTCCATGATAGAGTCGAGATATGCGGATACCGTAGCGGATCGCCTTCTCAAAAAAGAATTATCGGGAAGAGATAAAGTGACCGTATATAAATTCAGCGAAAGAGGTTCGGACGAAAGGCAGTATAATGCTCCCGGAGTCGAGCTTCCGGTGGTCTGCTTCTGCAGATCCAAATTCGGGCTTTTCCCCGAGTATCACACGTCCGATGATAATATGGATTTCGTATCGCCCGAAGGATTTGCCGGCAGCTTTGACGTGATGAAGAACATCATAGACAGCCTTGAGGGCAGCGACTATTACAGGATGAACGTTCTTTGCGAGCCGCAGCTCGGTAAAAGAGGCCTTTATTCCACGATCTCGAGAAAAGGGATATACGATAAGATCCTCGTTCAGAGAGATGTGATAACCTATTGCGACGGAAAGAACAGTATTGAAGATCTTGCGGAAAGAATAGGGGTTCCGGTATCTCATATAGAAGAGATCATCGATGAATTAAAGAATGCCGGACTTCTGGAAGAATTCTGATAAAACGATGGAGCAAAAGATGGAACTTGATTATAAAGAACTGCTCTCACATGTGGGGATAAAAAAGGATGATATCATAGACGTTGCTTCCGATATGGTAAGCATCATGATGTTCTGCCGGAAAAGGAAGCTGGACTTTGACCCCGATCATCTGATAGATGCGTTGAAAGAGCTCGTACCCGAAGGTACGGTCATGATAAGGATGTTTAACTGGGATTTCTGTCATGGTACGGAATTCGATATAAAAAAGACACCCTCAAAGGTCGGAGCATTGGGGAATAAGGCATTGAAGAGGGATGATTTTGCCCGTACAAAAAACCCGCTCTATTCCTGGCTTGTTTGGGGAAGAGATAAAGATGTGCTCTGTGCGATGGATAACAAATGCGCTTTCGGAAAAGACACTCCTTTTGATTTCCTTTATCTGAACAATGCAAAGCAGCTTACCATAGGAAATACGGTTGCCGATGCCTGTACCCAGATGCATCATGCGGAAGCGATCTGCCACGTTCCCTACAGATATGAAAAGGAATTCACCGGAAGATATACCGACGAAAACGGTAATACCGATACACGCACATACAGTATGTATGTAAGGCCGCTCAATCTTTCCGTAAAGAATACGAATACCGATGAAGGGGAAAGACGAAGGACTCTTCTTGATAAGGGTCTTATGACGGAGTACTCGTATGAAGGGGCATTGGGTGTTTCTTCGATCCTGCTTCATGAGATCACGGACTTTTTCTGTGATGACATAGAAAACAACGAAGGTAAATTCATTGTGTCTGTTGACGGCAAAGAAGGATATGTTGCCGCAAACATAGATAAATCAAAACTGGAATATTGATCTGCGGAGGATTTTGATGAGATCCAACATTACATATTATCTGGATGATACGGCTGAAAAATTTGCCGATAAACCGGCATTTGTCGATGAAAACAAAAAGATAACCTTTAAGATGCTCCGTACCGGAGCCTTGAAGATCGCCGGGGAGCTGGTCGGAAAGGGTATATTCAAAAAGCCGGTCGTAGTATATCTTGAAAAAGGAGCGGATGTCATAACCTGCTTCATGGGCGCGGCTTACAGCGTAAACTACTATTCTCCGATCGATGTCGACATGCCGGCGTCAAGAGTAAACAAGATACTTTCCGTTCTTGAACCTGCGATAGTCATAACA
>JAIKZO010000170.1 GCA_024682115.1 Lachnospiraceae bacterium | reverse complement strand
AGCTGCCCCTGACAGAGTGGAAACATATATCGCCATACCTATCATGAGGATGAAAAGTGCTACCATCATGTATTTGGTGACCCTTTCAAGACCTTTCTGCAATGAGAAAGAACAGATGAAGCAGGCGGCAGCGGCTATTATGACCGTAAAGCCGAGCATGGGAAGAGGCTTATCGAGAGTATTGAGGAAAACTCCGGTTATTGCATCTTCGTCGAGTCCCTTGAATGATCCGGTTGCTGATAAAAGACAGTATTTGAAGATCCAGCCTGCGATCGTGGTATAAAACATCATAAGCAGGACATTTGCCGCAAGTGACAGGTAACCGTGGATACGCCAGGGTTTCTTTTCGGGTGTCAGCTTGTGGTAGATCCTGACAGGACTGGCCTGAGCTGCCCTGCCCAGGGTAAATTCCATTACCATTACGGGTAATCCGAGAAGGATAAGGCAGGCGATATAGATGAGTACGAATACTCCTCCGCCGTTCTGACCGACCTTCATAGGGAATCTGTAAACGTTACCGAGACCTATGGCACATCCCGCACTTAAAAGGATGAAGCCGAGTCTGCTTCCGAAATGTTCTCTTTCCATAATTTCCTCCTAAAAAACAACACGCAAAGTATAGCACTTTGCGTGAAAGGTGTCACCATTTCTTTTTGGGACAGGAAGATCTTTCCGATGCAGCCCGGATCTCAACATAACATCCGCAGGCATTGCAGGTACCGTCGAAAAGCTTATCGCATTCCTTACAGATCGAGAGTCTTTTTTCGTAAAGATCGTCATCGGCTCGTTCCGAAGGAGAGATGATATCGATATATTTTTTAATGTTTTCATAGTCTTTTTCGGCAAGTTCCCTTAAAAGACATCTGATGCATTTTCGTTCGCTCATGTCAGGGATCGGGATGAGTAGATAAGATCATTTATGGAGTACATGCCCCAGGATCTGGACCCGCTTTACGTAAGGGTATTCCCAGAAACGGGAGTCATTGCTGTTCTCACGGTTATCACCCATGACAAAGTATTCCCCTTCCGGCACGTCAAACGTATCGTTAAGTACCGCATAGGTATTTCCGTTCGCATAGGATTCCTCAAAAAGATCTCCGTTGATATATACGTTTCCGTCCTTAAGCTCTATGTGATCGCCGGGAAGACCGATGACTCTCTTGCAGTAAACGGTTCCCTTTTTATCGTAGATGACTATATCCGAGCGCTCCGGTCCGTTGATGATATAGCTCATCTTAAAATACGGATATTTCTTTCCGACATTTAATGTGGGCTCCATTGAAGCGGACGGGATATAGGAAGTCCCCAGGACAAAAAAGATTATCCCGAAAGAGGCCAGGAATATGAGAACGTATGAAAGAAATTCGCGATATTTGTTTTCCATCCGTTAACCTCTCAAAATAAAAACGATGCCCAAAAAGATCAGAAAGAAAAAATAGCCGGGTATGGTCTCGTTCACCAGTGTTTTCGTGTCGGCATCCTTGTGCTTGTAGGCACAGAGGAATATCAGAAAGCTGATGAGGAGCGCAACATATCCGCCATAGTAAAGCGTAAGGAAAGAAGCTTTAAGTATCGTCCTCGCATAGTAAGAAAAAGCGATCGCTCCCACGCAAACGAGGAGTGAAAAAATATGAAATATCCTGTTTGAGATTATCTTTCTTAAGGTTTCCATAGGAATCATTATAAGACAATTACCCATGCTGACGCAAGATGAGCGGCTGTGAGTACAAAAACTTATTTTATTATATGTAAAAATGATTTATAATATTTTTCGGTGGTTTTAAATGTATTGAATGCTAAGGAGGGACTTAAATGGCTAACGATCGAAGAGTTGGAACAGTATCAAGAGGTATACGCTGCCCCATTATCCGTCAGGGCGATGATCTTTCGGAGATAGTTACGGACAGCGTGCTTGAAGCAGCTTCAATAGAAGGTTTTTCAATAAATGACAGAGATGTCATTTCTATAACAGAGTCGATAGTGGCACGTTCTCAGGGAAATTACTGCAGCGTTGAAGATATAGCTGCGGATGTAAGAGCCAAGACCGGCGGAGAAACGATCGGAGTCATCTTCCCCATCCTTTCAAGAAACAGATTTGCCATTTGTCTTAAAGGAATCGCTATGGGATGCAAGAAGATCGTTCTCATGCTCTCTTATCCTTCGGACGAAGTCGGCAACCAGCTTGTTTCGATAGACAAGATAGATGACGCGGGCATCAATCCTTACAGCGATGTCCTCGATCTTAATAAGTACAGAGAGCTTTTCGGATATGAAAAGCATGAGTTCACGGGTGTGGATTACGTTGAATACTACAGCGATCTTATCAAGGATGAAGGCTGTGACGTTGAGATCATCTTCGCTAACCAGGCAAAGACGATCCTTGACTATACCGATACGGTGATCACATGTGACATACATACAAGAGCACGTACCAAGAGGATCTTAAAAGCGGCGGGCGCCAAAACCGTTCTGGGACTTGACGAGATAATGAACGCTCCGGTTGACGGAAGCGGATGCAACGAGCAGTTCGGACTTCTCGGATCAAATAAGGCTACCGAAGATCAGGTTAAGCTTTTCCCGAGAGAATGTAAGGATCTCGTTCTCAAGATCCAGGCCAATATCCTTAAAGCCACAGGAAAGCACGTAGAAGTCATGGTATACGGCGACGGCGCGTTCAAGGATCCCAAGGGTAAGATCTGGGAACTTGCCGATCCCGTTGTTTCTCCCGCATTCACCGACGGTCTTATCGGAACACCCAACGAGCTTAAGCTCAAGTATCTTGCCGATAACGATTTTGCGCATCTTTCGGGCGAAGCCCTTAAGGAAGCGATCTCAAAGAGTATCAGAGAGAAGGATGCTAACCTCGTAGGTAAGATGGCATCCGAGGGAACGACTCCCAGACAGCTCACCGACCTTATCGGTTCGCTCTGTGACCTCACATCCGGTTCGGGTGACAAGGGAACTCCGGTCGTACTCGTTCAGGGTTACTTCGATAACTTCACGAACTAAACAGTGCCGCGTCATCCTGGTGTATAATCGAGAACATGAAAGGCAGACTTAGACTTATAGATACCCTGCGGGGCATTACGATAGTGAGCATGATCGCATTTCATGCCTGCTGGGACATGATGTGGTTTAACCTTGGCGTTACGGAGAAATTCCTGTACAGCCGTCCGGCTTATATCTGGCAGCAGTCCATATGCTGGTCATTCATCCTCATCTCGGGCTTTTGTTTTTCGTACGGTCATAAAAACGTGATACGCGGTCTGTATGTTCTCGGCGGAGGCATACTCATAACCGCGATCACGCTCTTTGTCATTCCGGATGCCGCCGATATATTCGGGGTATTATTCCTTCTGGGAAGTTCGATCCTCCTTACGGTACCGATAGACAGGGCACTGTCCGGAAAGGATAAGCTGTATCCGGTGCTGTTCGTTGTTTCCCTTATCCTCTTTTTTGTTACGAGGAATGTAAATATCGGAACATTCGGTTTTGAAGGCCTCTCATTCGGTCATTTTCCCGAATCTCTTTATCACGGATATTTCATGACTTACCTCGGTTTCAAGGATCCCGGGTTTGTTTCGAGCGATTATTTTTCGCTGATCCCCTGGTTCTTCCTTTTCGAAACAGGCTATTTTGCCAATAAGATGCTTAAAGGGAAAGAAAAAAATATCCCCGCTTTTTACAAGGGGATAAGGCCTTTTGAACTGCCGGGAAGACATTCTTTTATCATTTACATGCTCCATCAGGTCGTTCTGTACGGAGTATTCTATCTCATATCTCTTGTCGCAGGCTGATATTTCGGCGTTTTTTCGGGGCGAATTCATTTGCTAAAAATTGACATAACTGATATAATTTTGTTAACGGTGTAACTATACACTTTTTCAGGAAAAGGACTGAAGGAACAGGCTTTATCTATGCAGGATGCGAAAGTCGGAAACGGCCCCGTAATAATTGAAGATACTTCATCCAAGGATCTGCTCCTTAATTCGTTAACCCCCGCGAACAGCTGGGAATACGATATCGCTTCCAAATGCATGTTTTGTCGTTATTTTGACGATGAGACAAACCTGCCGAAGGAAACGGTGATCAAGGATTTCAGGAATATCGTCAAGGATATGAACCTCATTTTTGCCGAAGATGAGGATAAATTTGATGCGTTCTGTGATGCTATTGATTCCGGGCAGGATGTGATAACGGCCGAATTCCGTGCGATCGGAAAAGACTTTAAATCCGTCTGGTTCAGACATGAAGGCCATGCGATAAAGAACAAAGAAGGCAAGATAGATAAAGTGGTCGGAAGACGCTTTGATATAACCGCGGAGAGAGAATTCTCCGGTCCCGCTTTTGATTTCAAGACAAACCGAGAGCTCGTGCAGGATCAGCTTACAGGCCTTTTCCACAGGCTTAAGGCAAAGGAACTTATAGAAAAGGAATTAGAGAACAATAATAAGATCAAGGACAGGACCATCGTAAGTTCCGTAATCCTTTTGGATTTTGATGATTTCGACAGCATAAACGAAACCTACGGAAGGATGTACGGGGATGTGATCCTACAGACCGTTTCGGGAATAATATATACGAACTTCATGACAAAGGATATCATCACCAGGATATCCGGAGATCTGTTCATGGTCTTCTGCAACGACGTTGATGAACAGAAGGCCGGCGAGCTCGTTTATGAGCTTCAGGTAAGACTTCGTAATAACGTTTCGTTAAGGGACGGGAAAAAGATCTCCGTCAGCATAGGATATGCGTTTTCTCCCAAGGACGGTATCAACTGGTATACCCTTTACGGAAGTGCCGACATAGCGCTGAAGAAAGCAAAAGAACGCGGCGGAAACTGTGCTATGGCTTATGATCCGGTCATAATGAATCCTTCCGAGCACGGTCTTTCGATGCAGAAGCGGAGCTGGTATATCGGGACCGAGACTCAGGAAGAGAATATCAAGACAAATATCAACAAGAGACTTTTTGATTTTGCTTTTGACTCGCTTACCAAAGAAAGCAACACGACAACAGCCTTATACAATATCTTAAAAGAGATCTGTCTTCACTACGGATATGACAGATTTGTTCTTTTTGAACAGGAAGTCAATCATAACCATATAAAGGCAACGATCAAATGGTCAAAGGATCAGAGTGACAGAGATTACAGCTTTGAGCTGACTTACAATAACAGCTATTGGGATCTGGCTACTCCCGCTTACAGAAAAAAGAATTATGCCATCCTTGAAAACGGCCGGAATGAAGATCTTGACTTTTTCAGAGAAAACATTGCCTTAAACCATATGCCGGTCTCTGCGGTCCATTTCCCGATAATCGATGATGATGAGATAAAGGCCATGATTATTTTCGAATGCTTTAAGCATCATACGTTTAAGCAGTCGGAACTTGATACGGTCAGCACGGTCGTTCAGCTAATAAGCAGCTACAGACTGAGCCAGCAGGTTAAGGATATCATGGAAGCCGAATCCGTGATAAACAGAAATGTCATGGATGCTCAGAAGGTCATCTATTTCGTTATCGACGGCGATAACCAGGAGATCAAGTATCTGAGCAGGGCAGCCAGGCTGTTTGCGCCCGATGCCGAATACGGCAAAAAGTATTACGACACCGTGATCGGAGGTAAGATTCGGGAAGCGATCTCATCCATGAACCTGGAGGAAAACGATGAGGATATCACCGAGTTTTACGATGAGGCCAATGACAGATGGTATACGTTGACCGGAAGAAGGATGAAGGGTGTCAGAAACCCCAAGGATACCCTTATCTGTATCACCGATGTTACGGATTTCCTGAAGCGCGTTAAAGCCGAGGATTCACTTACCGTTGCGACGACTTTTGACAGTTTTGTCATGACGGCTTCAAAATTCATCAAGAATAAGGATAATACTTACAGGATCATCTGCTGCGGCATCAAGAACTTTTCAAGGATCAACGATCAGTTCGGATATGTTGTTGGAGATGAAGTTTTAAAGTACAGTGCCAAGTGCATCAAATCTCATATTAAGGATGGAGAGATCGTCTGCAGGATAAAGGGAGACGATTTCCTGATGCTGGTCGATGCTGCAAGAAAGACCGATTATCAGGAGGTGTTTTCTCGCTGTTCTATTGAGATGACCGAGGAATTCAGCAAGCTTTATCCCGGGATAGAGATAAACTGCTTTGCCGGTTCCTATGATATCCCCGAAGAAGAGGACTATATCAACAAATGTATAGATAAAGCACTTAAAGCCAGGAACATGGCTCTGGCCGAAAGAGAGGTTCATTATTTCAAATATACACAGGAGATAGAAGACAGAGAAAAAGAAGAATCCAAGCTCCAGGATAAGATGAAGAAATCTCTGACCAACGGAGGATTTAAGGTCTTCTTCCAGCCCAAGGTGGATATAATCAGCGAAGAGATAATCGGTGCAGAAGCACTTGTGCGCTTAAAAGACGAAGATGGCAAGATGGTATCTCCGGGACTGTTCATTCCTCTTGCCGAAAAGACGGGTATGGTGGTCGATATCGATAATTCCGTTTATGAGCAGACATTCGAACTAATGTCTAAGTGGATAAAGGAGGGCAAAGACGTTCCCCTTATTTCCGTAAACGTTTCAAGGCTTCATCTGTTTGATGACGAACTTCCGGCTAAGATAAAGGTGCTTACGGATAAATACGATCTTTCTCCTTCGCAGGTCGAACTCGAGATCACGGAGAGCGTATTCTTCGAGGATACCGAAAGACTCATAAAAATGATAAAACGCCTTAAAGAGGTCGGATTCCCCATTTCCATGGATGATTTCGGTTCCGGATATTCCACGCTCAATTTCATGAAGGAGCTTCCGGTCGATGTTATAAAGATAGACGGCGGTTTCTTTATGAGAAATGCTATGGACAATAAATCAAAGGTTGTCATATCCGCAATTATGCAGCTTACGAAAAACCTTGAATTCGATTCCGTTTCCGAGGGTGTTGAGACTCAGGAGCAGGTTGATTTCATTAAGGAACAGGGAGGAAGATGCGTTCAGGGTTACTATTACTACAAACCCATGCCGGCAGAAGAATTCGCCGAACTTCTCAAACTGAAAAAATAATACTTGCATTATCAAAAACCGTATATTATAATAACACTTGCGTTTTGTAAAGGATCGCAAATATAAGCACCGCTAGCTCAGTTGGTAGAGCACCTGACTCTTAATCAGGGTGTCCAGGGTTCGAACCCCTGGCGGTGTACGGAAGTCTTGGTTTTGCTGTAATCAGCGGGGTCAGGGCTTTTTTAGTTATTAAACCTTTGGAGCACCCCATGATATTTGACACACATGCACATTACGACGATAAGGCTTTTGATGAGGACAGGGATGTACTTATAGGAAGCCTTCTTTCTAACGGTGTCGGTAACGTTGTCAATATCTCCGCTACCGTTGAAAGCTGTTATGATACGCTTGCTCTTACGGAAAAATACGACTTCTTTTACGGAGCTTTGGGAGTTCACCCCGAGGGATTAACGGAGCTTGACGAAGAAAAACTCGAAAAGATAAAAGCTCTTTGCATTGATAATTCCGTACATAAAGGCGGAAAGATAGTTGCGGTCGGAGAGATAGGATTGGACTACAGCTATGATGAGCCTCCTAAGGATCTGCAGATAAGATGGTTTAAAGCCCAGCTTGAGATGGCCGGAGAAGTCGGTCTTCCGGTGGTCATTCACTCAAGGGATGCGGCAAAGGACACATATGATATCATGGCCGCCGCTCACTGTGAGAACATAGGCGGGATCGTCCACTGCTATTCATATTCAAAGGAAATGGCAAAGCAGTTCCTGGATATGGGTTTTTATATCGGGATAGGCGGAGTGCTTACCTTTAAGAATGCCAGAAAACTCGTTGAAGTCTGCGAATATCTTCCTATGGACAGGATAGTACTGGAAACGGACTGTCCTTATCTTTCTCCGATGCCGTTCAGGGGTCAGAGGAATGACTCGACGAGGCTAAGCTATGTTGTACAGAAACTTGCCGATATCAAGGGGATCGATGAGCGGGAAGTAACAGACATCACGGAAACAAACGCACGCAGGGTATACGGAATATGCCAACCTTAGACAGCATTTCGGGGACTCTTAAGATCCTCGATAAATACGGTTTCAAGTTTAATAAAAGGTTCGGACAGAATTTTCTTATCGATGCGAACATACTGGATAAGATAGTAACCGGAGCGCTGATCACGAAAGACGATACAGTTCTGGAGATAGGCCCGGGAATAGGGACGCTTACGCAGTATCTGTGTGAGAGAGCAAAAAAAGTAATCGCGGTCGAGATCGATAAAACACTCATACCGATACTTGATGATACGCTTTCGGAATATGATAACGTAACCGTTATAAACGAGGATATCTTGAAGGTTGATATCAATGCTCTCGTGAGGGATCATAATGAAGGAAGACCTATAAAGGTAGTTGCAAACCTTCCTTATTACATCACTACTCCGATAATAATGGGGCTTTTTGAGTCGGATGCTGAAATCGAGAGCATGACGGTCATGATCCAGAAGGAAGTGGCGGACAGGATAAAGACCGGTCCGGGAAGTAAGGATTACGGGGCACTTTCGCTTGCGGTCCAGTTTTATTCAAAGCCGGAAGTCATCGCAAACGTATCGCCCGAATGTTTTATCCCGAAACCGAATGTAGGATCTTCGGTAATAAGGCTTTCAAGATATGAAACAAAGCCGGTCGACGTTAAGGATTACAGGTTCATGTTCAGGGTGATAAAAGCGGCTTTTTCACAAAGGAGAAAAACGCTGGCAAACTGCCTTTCGTCATGTAAGGAGTTTGGGATCGACCGTGAAACGGCAGCGGGATACCTTGAAAAAATGGGGTTAAACAAAGATATCAGAGGCGAAAAGCTGACACTTGAGCAATTTGCGGTATTGTCTGATATAATGATAAAGGGGTTAGAGGTATAGCAATATGGCAATGAAGGAATTTCAGCCGGGTTCCGTACTGTTTGAATCCGGACAAACACTGGATAAGATCTATCTGGTAGTAAGGGGAAGCGTTCGCGCGAGTTTTCCGGGAGGAAGTTATCTTCTTAAGAACGGAGACATAGCCGGACTTGCGGATATCAATTTCCGTGAGACTTTTTTAAGATATGAGGCGGTCGAAAAGACTACCGTAGTCGAGTATGTATATGAACCCGGAAATCTGTCCGGATTTGTCGGTACGAATAAAGATACCGTCAAATATCTGTTCACGTCACTTTTTCACCAGCTCGGAGAGCTGTCAGGTCATTATACCCTGATCAAAAATGAATTTGCGAGTCTTAAGGATTACCTATCGGAGTGCTATGAGGACTATAAAGCCTGCTGTGAAAAGATAGCGCTTTCTCCGGGAGAACTTGCGGGATTTGACGATGCCGTAAATGTGGATTTTGAGGAAGTCCTGCCCGACTGGATCACCGGATACTACAATTCCTTAAGGGAGATCGTCATGGGATCCGATGTTACGACTCCCGATCCCGATTTCCTTATAGGACTCATAACCAAGTCCGGAAGAGATCTTCGGGAGATGGTTTCATTAAGCGGCGAGATAGAATCAAACAAATCGGATATCCATAACCTTCTTATGAATGAAAGCGCCATGGATCTCTTTGAGCTGTATCAGTCTCTTTATGTAAAAGGCGTTAAGAAACTCGGGATCGATGATCCTTCGGTAGGTAAGATATACAGACTGATGAACGATCTTCTGATGCAGATCGAAACCGAAGGGATCGATAAGGAACCTTTCTTTGAAGCCAGGAAAGCCCAGTATGAGGGAGCCCTCAAGCTTGCCAACGAACTTGCGAGCAGCATGGGTGAAAAGGAAGAGACTCACGGTAAGGAGCAGCTTGAGCAGATAGCCGATTCTCTTAAAAAGATAGTGGAATACTCCGGAGTGGATGAGGAAACGGCCAAATCTTTCGTGGATTCGGTAAATGCATATAAGAACACGAT
>JAIKZO010000127.1 GCA_024682115.1 Lachnospiraceae bacterium | reverse complement strand
TCCATCGGCCGTTATTGAATCCCTGACAGAAGAGGCTCCTATCGGCGCCAGAATCGTCCTTGCCCACCATACAAGTTCGGAGCTTTGCAGATCACGCGCTCCTTTAGTTACCTCGCTTTCTATATCAGTAGTCGTATGGTTGATGTTTCCACAGACAATTCGTCCTATATTCTCGCTGTATTCCTCGTATCCGCTATTAACCTTAAAATCCGCAACTCTGTCTGCATCCCTTCTCCTCAAGGAAGCAGCACACGTCTGCGTTTTCGGCGCTGAACCGTCCATTACAGTCTTTTCTGGGATCCCCGCATCTCCAAATGAAACATCTGCGCGCGCACTCGAATAATCAACTGTCTTAAATGAATCATTATTCCTGACATAGACGCCTTCTTCGATCCCGGGGGTATCTGGCTCCTTTTCGGATGCTTCTTTTTTTTCTGAAGCACGCTGGCCATCCATAGCCGCTTCCATATATTTCAATGCGGTGACTTCCTCCGGTACGGAAGCATAGTATCTGTGAAGTTCAGGGTCATTAAAAGTTACAGGAACAAATCCATTTCCCGTAACAGTATCCCTGTCTGTAACATATGAACCGATAAAACCGTCTGGAGTGCTGTCTTTATCATAGTTGTCCGCAGATATGCCTTGAGATATGACATTGATCTGATCGAATATCTTCTTATTAATAATATCCGTCTCTTTGTTTCCATCCAGTGTCGCATTATTGACCACCGGATCTGTGATCGAATTGAAACAAGACTTATCGCTGTCGATAACCGTAATCTTGGCTTCTCTCGTCGGATACACCATCTCGATGTCATCCATGGAAAGCTTTTCTGTTCTATCATCTTCCTTTTGTTCCTGGTTATTAACTTCCTGGTCTTTGTCATATGATAAAAAAGATATATCTTGACCTTTCGTATCAGGTGTTAAACGGAAATAATCATCAAAATCTTCCTGTATTTCAGGGTTCGAAAAAAACGACCCCTCTATTTGGCTCATATCTGGGTTTTCGGAGGGTTTGTCGATCTTTGGATCGTCTTGACCCTCAAAGTCAAAATATGGCCTTTCTGGTGAGTTTGTGGATGATGCAGCTGATTTTTCGCGATTTTCCGCCTCATCAAGCACGATTCCATACTCTCTGAGAGCTTTTTCAATCATTCTGATCTGTTCTTCTTCAAATTCCGCATCAGGAAAAACATTCGAAAGGATATCGTTGAACTCTGACAGGGAAATCGGATCTTCTGCCGCCAAAATGTCAACAAGAATACCTTCATCGGGATAGTCTTCTTCTGAAACAGAATCAAGGGGCTTCCGACGTTTGATGCTCTTCTTAAATATCTCCGAGAATAATCCCTTTTTTTTCACAGGGATTCTATCGCTGCCCTCAACAAAATCATCGACCGCATCGTCGATATAGCCGTCCTGCAGGTTCTCAATATCCGCGTGTTCTATTCCCAGTATCTCGTCTATATCCGAATCAGATAAAGATATGGTAAGATCCAGTTCCGGACCAAGGTTAGTTTCTTCATACATGGGCAATACCTCTCTTCCTATTACTAATACCTAAAACCTTGGTTTGATTAGACAAAGCGAGCTTGGGTAATAAAAAGAGGATTCTATCAGAACGTTGATAAAAAGGCATTGACCTGCTTGGTCGATGTTGCTCCGGGGCATTATCCTTCAGAAATGAGGTGTTTATACCTGTTTTTGAAAAACTCTTCCAGGTAACTCTTCAGTGAAATGACCGGCTGGGATTTAAGCATATATCCATCTATAAGCGGCATGAGCTGAATTATCTCATCAACGTTTGAATTGCCCGAATAAAAGATTATCGGTATATCTTTTGTCCGGTCATCTTCCTTTATCATCCTGCAAAGAGTCAATCCATCACATGCAGGCATCATATAGTCGATTATGATAAGATCCGGGAGATCCGGAAGGCTTGAAAGGGCCTCTATGCAGTTAAAAGCTGACGAAGAGATCGTAATGTCGTACTCCTTCTCAAGGGTCTTCTTCACCAGCCTGAGAAATGTGATGCTGTCATCAACAACAAGGATGTGTTTCTTTTCATCGGTATCATCATGCGATAATACCTTTTCTATCTGCTTTATGCATTCCTTCATATCAACCGGCCGCTCGAACTCAGTTATACGCACGTTCTTCGGAAAATTGAGCCTTTTCGCGTTCTCAAGGTCTTCAGGTTCCCCGATGAGAAAGATCGGGATGATTCTTCCAAAAGCATGCTTATGAAGATATGCCAGTATCTTCCTTGAATAATTGGTTATCATGGATGTCGTAACATCAACGACAAAACACAGGGGATTTACTATCTCTTCCTTTATAGGTCCCGAAAGATATACGATCTTGGCATTATACTCTCCCGAAAGCTCGGTAAAAAGCCCGTTTGAGCGAAATCCAGGCTTTTCACACACGACATATATTACCTT
>JAIKZO010000122.1 GCA_024682115.1 Lachnospiraceae bacterium | reverse complement strand
ATGCCGGATGAATCGGAAGAGACCAGAAATAAGTTCAAGCCGCTCTGCTTTTCCTACGAACATGAATTTCTTGAACGTGAGCCGGGGGTGCTCTATCCGGGTTTGGGAGAAACGCTTGAAAAGCTTTCCGAAAAACTTCCGCTTTTCGTGGTAAGTAACTGTCAGGCGGGATATATCGAACTGTTCTGTCGCAAGACGGGATTCGGAAAATATTTCAAAGATCATGTCTGTCCGGGAGATACAGGCCTTTTGAAGGCCGATAATATCAAATACATCAAAGAAAAGTACCATCTTGAGAATCCTGTTTATGTGGGGGATACACATATGGATGAGGAAGCCTGCAGGAAGGCGGGTGTTCCTTTCGTATTTGCAAGCTACGGATTCGGGCACGGCATCGCACCGGACTACACAATAGATACCGTACCGGAACTGCTTGAAATAATATAAAAAGAGAAGGAGAAAAAACTATGAAGATCTATTCGGTAAACGATCCTGAATTCAAACCCTATGGTAAGGTACTTGATTATGATACAAGCTGCCTTGTCAAGGCTCTCGATGAAGCCACCCCTCTTCCCGATGGCGTGGAATATGTGATGAGCTGCGCACCGTTGGAGTACACATGTGATTTCGGTGTACTGCAGAATAACGCATACGGCGGCATGCCTATTCAGATAGGTTATTGTAACGGACACAATACAAAACTCAACTGTCTTGAGTATCACCGTGACAGCGAGCTGAACATCGGATCTACGGATTTCATACTTCTGCTTGCAAAGGCTGATGATATCGTGGACGGCAAACTTGATACTTCAAAGGTAAAGGCTTTCCTTGCAAAGAAAGGTCAGGTAGTTGAAGTATACGAGACCAGCCTTCATTATGCACCCTGCTCAGCCAAAAAGGGCGACGGATTCAAGGTTGCGATTGTATTGCCTAAGGGAACAAACGGTGCGGTACCTGCTCTCAAGGCACACAACGAAGAAGATAAGTGGATGACCGCCTGCAACAAGTGGCTGCTTGCTCATGCGGAATCAGCCGAAGCCAAGGACGGCGCATATGTCGGACTTACGGGTGAAAACATCGATATTGCGGATCTTATCTGATCCATTTAAGAATTTAAATTTGCGGTCGGGAATTCCGGGAGTGAAGACAGATGACTCCTGCCCGGCCGCGAATGGTTTGGAGATAAAATGAACCCGGTTGTAAAAAGAATCATTCAGATCATATCTCTGCTTGCTTTCATCGCTGTTGTGGTGCTGCTTCTGCTCATCTCCTATAAGGCTGTGACCGACAAGGAAGCATTCAAACTCTGGGTGGACACGCATCTGATATACGGAGGACTTCTTTATATCGCGATGGTGACGTTGCAGATAATGGTAGCCGTTATACCAGGAGGTCCCATAGAAGTTGCCGGCGGATATGCGTTCGGTGCGGTCGGAGGAGTGCTCCTTTTTGTGGCGGGAGCCACACTGGGCAGTGTTCTGGTTTTTCTTCTGGTCCGCAGGTTCGGACGTGATCTCGTTGAGATCTATTTCAAAGAGCATAAGGTAAAAAAACTTGAGTTTTTAAATGAAGAAAAAAAACGGGATCCTCTGTTCTTCCTGCTTTTTCTTTTGCCGGGAGCTCCGAAGGACCTGCTCTGTTATGTGGCCGGGCTGACGAGGATGAGATTTCCGGTATTTCTATTTATCTGTTCGTTGGGAAGGCTGCCTGCGGTCATAGGTTCGGCGGTATCGGGATACGCGCTCGATAAAGACAATCTTATGATGGCGGTCATAGCTTTTTCGATAACTGCGGTTTTAAGCATAGCGGGGTTTTTCATTTATTTTGCGCTGACAAACCGGAAACAGGATAAAAACGGGGGTAAAGAATATGAGTGAAGAGATCAGACTTTTTGATAAATATATAAAAGAATCCAATAGCATTACTTTCTTTGGCGGAGCCGGTGTATCCACCGAGAGCGGCATACCCGATTTCAGAAGTAAGGACGGACTGTATAACCAGCATGATGTAAGGTTTGATAAGTATCAGCCGGAATATCTGCTGAGCCACACCTGCCTTATGAGAGAACCTAATGTTTATTTTGAGTTTCACAGACAGAAACTTGATACCAGGAAGATCGAACCGAACAATGCACATAAGTATCTGGCCAAACTGGAAGAACAGGGCAAACTTCTCGGAGTGGTCACACAGAACATAGACGGACTTCATCAGAAGGCCGGGAGCAAGAAGGTTTTCGAGATCCACGGAAGCGCTCAGAGAAACTACTGCATGAGATGCGGGAAAAAGTATCCTTCCGATTATATATTTGAATCCGATGAACCGATCCCGAAATGCGAATGCGGCGGGACCATAAGACCGGATATCACTCTCTATGAGGAAGGGCTTCCGGATGATCAGGTAAACGGAGCGATAGATGCCATATCAAAGGCGGACATGCTCATCATCGGAGGAACTTCACTGACCGTTTATCCCGCGGCTTCCTTTATCAATTATTTTAAAGGAAGATATCTTGTGATCATCAATCAGAGCGAGCTTTCGGTAAGAAAGACGGATAATACGCTGATAATAAAGGAAAGGATCGGGAAGGTATTTACGGAACTTGCCGCCCTCCAGGATATAGAACTTTAATATAAATAAGAACAAAAAATACTTGAAATAAAGCAGGAATGATGATATTATGTACTTCCGTGGCGACTTTTAAGGTTGCGTACATCCTTGCTCTTTCACAGGGAAAGGGCCGGAGACCAAAAGGAGGTAATAAGCATGAACAAATACGAATTATGTGTTGTTGTTAATGCGAAACTCGAAGAAGAGGAAAGAACAGCCGTAGTTGACAAGTGCAAGAAGTATATCGAAAGATTCGGCGGCACTGTTACAAACGTGGACGACTGGGGCAGGAAAAAGCTTGCCTACGAGATCGGCCATCAGAAAGAGGCTTTCTACTACTTCATTCAGTTTGATGCTGAACCTACAGCTCCTGCTGAGATCGAGAATCGTGTTCGCATTATGGACAACGTGATCAGATTTTTATGCGTTAGAGCAGACGAGGCATAAATATCCGATTATTTATGCCGGAAAGTAGAGGCTTAAATGAATAAGGTTATTTTATTGGGTCGATTGACCAGAGACCCCGAAGTCAGATATTCGCAAGGTGAGAATTCAATGGCTATCGCCAGATACACTCTGGCAGTAGACAGGAGATTCAACCGTAACAATGATGAGCAGAGCGCTGATTTCATCAGCTGTGTTGCTTTCGGAAGAAACGGCGAGTTTGCCGAGAAGTATCTTCGCAAAGGAACAAAGATCTGCGCAGAAGGACGTATCCAGACCGGTTCCTACACAAATAAGGACGGCCAGAAGGTATATACGACCGAAGTTGTTGTTGAGAATCAGGAGTTTGCCGAGAGCAAGAACTCTCAGGGTTCCGGTGATGGCGGATTTTCTTCGGGCAACGATAATTCTGCTCCCGAACCTTCGGGTGCAGGAGACGGCTTCATGAACATTCCCGAGGGAATAGAAGAGGAGCTGCCTTTTAATTAGTCAGACACATGTTCACGATAGGAGGAAATCGAAATGGCATTTAATAAAGCCGAGAAGGCCGATTCTCCGATGAAAAAGAGACCGGGCATTCGTAAGAGAAAAAAGGTTTGCGTATTCTGTGGAAAGGATAGCGCAATAGATTATAAGGATACAGCAAAGTTAAAGAGATTTGTTTCCGAGAGAGGCAAGATACTTCCCCGTAGGGTGACAGGTACCTGCGCCGAACATCAGAGAGCTTTGACAACGGCTATAAAGAGAGCACGTCACGTTGCACTCATGCCTTATATTTCTGAATAATTCAGTCAGTTTCAACCCCTGTGCGAAGGCGCAGGGGTTGTTTGTAAACAAGGGGTTTTAGTGGTATAATCTTCTTTGTATGACTATATTCCTTGCATAAGATGATGATATGGGAAAAAGAAGATCACAGGTTAGATTAAAAGGAAAGCTTAAAATCTTTGTAATGGCATTTATCTATCTCGGCATACTGCTTGCCGCGGTAAATGTCATCATCTATCTTTTCGACACAAGATCCGGGTTTATCCTCAGCGGATATGTAGTCGTCTATTTTGCATTTGCTTTTTCACTGTACGGATATAATAAGAATGCCATAGCAAAGGAACTTGTCAGTTTTGCCACTCATTACGGACAGGTTCAGAAGGCTCTCCTGCAGGAACTGGAGATACCTTATGCGGTGCTGGACGATGAAGGCCATATCATATGGATGAACGGATGGTTCGAAAAGGTAACCCATAAAGAGCATAACTACAGAAGATCCATCACGTCGATATTCCCTTCGATCACCAGGGAAAAACTCCCGGGTGAGGAAGAATACATAGAAAGCGAACTTGATTTTGAAGAGAGCAGTTATCTTGTCAAGATGAGGAAGATACCTGTCAAGGAGATGATCAACAACAGCTCGATGGTCGAGGCGAACAAGAACTATGAAGGTTATCTTGTTGCGTTCTACCTGTTCGACAACACGGCCGTTAAGCTTGCCCTGCAGGAAATAGAAGACCAGTCGCTCGTTGTCGGAATGATCTATCTCGATAACTACGATGAGGCACTTGAGTCCGTTGAAGAAGTACGCCGCTCACTGCTCATTGCACTTATCGACAGAAAGGTCAACAAATACATTTCCGCCATAGACGGTATCTGTAAGAAACTTGAAAAAGACAAATACCTTATAGTGCTCCGTAAGAAGGCGCTCGAGTCGCTTAAGGAAAACAGATTTGATATCCTTGATGATGTCAAGACAGTAAACATCGGTAATGAGATGGCCGTGACCATAAGTATAGGTATCGGACTCAGCGGTCTTACATATGCTCAAAATTACGAATTTGCCAGAAATGCGATAGACCTTGCTCTCGGAAGAGGCGGTGACCAGGCTGTTGTAAAGACTCCGGATAATGTGGTCTATTACGGCGGTAAGTCACAGCAGGCAGAAAAGAATACCAGGGTCAAAGCAAGAGTAAAGGCCCAGGCGCTTCAGGAAATAATATCCGGCAAGGAACAGGTCCTCGTTATGGGGCACAGAAATCCCGATGTCGACAGCTTCGGTGCATCGGTCGGTATATTCAGGATCGCAAAAGCGCTTGATAAGCGTGCTTTTATAGTTCTTAACGAAGTGACGCCGGCGATAAAGCCGATGGTTGATCTGCTGACGGACAGAGATGATTATACCGAGGGAATAATCAAGAACCAGGAAGCGATAGAACTTGCGGGAAACAATACGGTCCTTGTTGTGGTTGATGTTAACAAGCCCAGCATCACCGAATGTCCCGAACTGCTCCGTGCATGTAAATCGATAGTGGTACTCGATCATCACAGACAGGGTACGGAGAGCATAGAGAATGCAACCCTTTCATATGTAGAGGCATACGCTTCGTCCGCATGTGAGATGATATCCGAAATAATCCAGTATATCGACGAAGGAGTAAGGATAAGCGCCGAAGAAGCGGACTGCATGTATTCGGGCATCATGATAGATACCAACAACTTCCTTACCAAGACCGGAGTCAGGACCTTCGAGGCCGCCGCGTTCTTAAGAAGGAGCGGAGCGGATGTAACGAGGGTCAGAAAACTCTTCAGGGAAGATGCGAGCGAATACAAAGCCAGAGCCGATGCCGTATCCCAGGCCGAGATCTACAGAAACGCATTTGCGATCTCTACCTGCTCGGGCGAGGATGTGGAGTCACCGACCGTTGTGGGTGCACAGGCGGCTAACGAACTTCTCAATATCAAGGGAGTCATGGCCAGCTTTGTACTTACCGAGTATCAGAATCAGGTATACATTTCGGCACGTTCGATCGATGAGATAAACGTTCAGATCATCATGGAGAGAATGGGCGGAGGCGGACACCTTAACATTGCGGGAGTCCAGCTTGAAGGAGTATCTATTGAAGCCGGTATAGGCGCACTCAAAGAGACTCTCGACAGCATGATAGAAAACAAAGAGATAAAGATCTGACAGATCACGGAGAAGACCATGAAAGTTATATTACTTGAAGACGTAAAATCATTAGGAAAAAAAGATCAGATCGTGGAGGTTTCCGACGGATATGCAAGAAATGCACTTCTCCCGAAGAAACTTGCGGTTGAAGCTACAGGCAAGAACCTCAACGATCTTAAACTTAAAAAGGCCAACGATGAGAAGGTGGCAAAGGAGATACTTGAAGCGGCCAGACAGTTTGCCGCCGAGATGCAGAACGACATAGTTACCGTGTCAATAAAAGCGGGAGAAGGCGGGAAGACCTTCGGGTCGGTCTCAAGCAAAGAGATAGCCGCCGCATACAAGGAACAGTTCGGAAAAGAGATCGACAAGAAAAAACTCCAGCTTCCTGAGGCATTAAAGTCGTTCGGAACATTTGAGGTTCCGGTCAAGCTCCATCCTCAGGTCACGGGAACATTAAGAGTTAAAGTTACGGAACAGAAGTAAAGAGAAAATATGGCTGCCGAAGAATCAGTTTTAAAAAGAATAATGCCGCACGATCCGTCTGCGGAACAATCGGTGATAGGATCGATGATAATGGATAAGGAGGCTATAACGATAGCCTCCGAAATTATCACAAAGGACGATTTTTATTCCAAACAGTACGGGATAATATTTGAAGCCATGGTGGAACTGAACGATGCAAACATGCCGGTCGATCCCGTCACGCTTCAATCCAAACTGATCGAAAAAGGAGTATCGCCCGAGATCAGTTCTCTCGAATATCTGAAGGAGATACTGGATACCGTTCCGACTGCCGCTAACGTTAAATACTATGCGCGTATAGTCGCCGACAGATCTACCGCAAGAAGACTCATCAAGCTTAACGATGAGATCTCGAACGAGTGTTATGCCGGAACCGAACCTTTGGAGAATATCCTTGAGAATACCGAGAAGAAGGTATTCCAGATCGTACAGAACAGGAACATTGATGACTACACGCCGATAGACAGGATCGTCATGAATGCGATGAACCGGATAGAGACGGTCTATAAGGCAAAAGGAAATGTTACCGGATTATCTACCGGGTTCTATGAACTCGATTATAAAACGGCCGGACTTCAGCCTTCCGATCTTATCCTTGTAGCGGCACGTCCCTCCATGGGAAAGACCGCGCTCGTTCTTAACATGGCACAGACCATGGCGTTCAAGAATAAAAAGCACGTTGCCATCTTTTCGCTGGAAATGAGTAAGGAACAGCTTGTCAACAGACTGTTCGCTCTTGAATCCCATGTTGATTCGCAGAAATTAAGGACAGGCGCATTGACGGATTCCGATTGGAAAGCGCTTATCGAAAGCGCCGGTAACATCGGCCAGTCAAACCTGATAATAGATGATACTCCGAGTATCAGTATCGGTGAACTGAGATCCAAATGCCGTAAGTATAAGATGGAGCACGGTATCGATATCATAATGATCGACTATCTCCAGCTGATGACCGCTCCCGGAAATTCGGCCGACTCAAGGCAGCAGCAGATATCCGAGATATCACGTTCATTAAAGGCTCTGGCAAGGGAACTGGATGTTCCGGTCGTTGCGCTTTCGCAGCTTTCACGTGCGGTCGAAGGAAGACCGGATAAGCATCCGATGCTATCAGACCTTCGAGAATCCGGAGCCATAGAGCAGGATGCCGACGTTGTAATGTTCATATACAGGGATGATTATTATCATAAGGATTCCGAGAAAAAGGGAATAGCGGAGATCATTCTTGCCAAGCAGAGGAACGGCCCGATAGGTACGGTAGAACTGATCTGGCTTCCCGATCTTACGAAATTTGCAAATCCCGAATGGGTCAAAAAGAGTTAAAAAAGAACCGGTCGAAAGACCGGTCTTTTTATTTTTGCTTATGCTTTTGATATCAGCCTTCAGAGATAGCTCCGACGGGGCACTGACCTGCGCAGGAACCGCAATCTATGCACTTATCGGGATCGATCTCGAATTTGCCGTCGCCTTCTTGTATAGCACCGACGGGACACTGACCCGCACATGCGCCGCAAGAGATGCAAGCATCGCCAATTACGTATGCCATAACAAACCCTCCTTTGTTATTCATGATTCACAAAACATATTTTAATACATATCAACTGTTAGTACAAGATTTATTTATAAACACAAGATGATGACAAAGCCCGAATGTTCCCGAAAAAGTACACGTTTTGACCTTGACCTTACTTTGATTTCTACCATATAATAAGTCTTGCAAACATAGCATGGACGTATAAAAAATTGACCGATCGTTACATGCAAAACATAAAATTATTTTCAATAGGAGGGTTACTTAAATGAGACCAGAATGGAACAATTTCGTAGCCGGAAAGTGGGAGAACGAAGTTAACGTTCGTGACTTCATCCAGAAGAACTATCATCCTTATGACGGAGATGACTCTTTCCTTGCAGGTGCTACACAGGACACCAAAGATCTTTGGAACATGGTATTAGACCTTCAGAAGAAGGAAAGAGAAGCCGGCGGCGTTCTCGACATGGATACCAAGGTTATTTCAACAATCACTTCTCACGGTCCCGGATACCTTGATAAATCAAAGGAAAAGATCGTAGGA
>JAIKZO010000112.1 GCA_024682115.1 Lachnospiraceae bacterium | reverse complement strand
AGCGGTCTTGTAGGAGATGTTGAAAGAAAGGTCAAGACTCTTATCACATATCTGGAAGATCCGGAGAACAAAGCAGTTCTCTTCCTCGATGAGATCCATATGCTCTTTTCGGGTGAAACTTACAAAAAGGTGGCTCAGATGCTCAAACCCGCCCTTAGCAGAGGTAATTTCAAGGTTGTTGCAGCCACGACAACGCAGGAAGTCAAAAAGGTCGAGGAAGATCCTGCTTTTAACCGCCGCTTTACGAGAGTGCTTGTTGATGAACTTACTGTAGAGCAGACAACGGACATAGTAGAGAAAATGATACCGGTCATGCAGGAACACTACGGCGTCAGAATAAAATGCAATGCGGATATTCCGGAGAAGATAGTGAGGATCGCTGATGAGTTCTGCCAGGCAGGCTCGCACAGACCTGATAATGCGCTGACTTTGCTTGATAGAACGATCGCTAACAATATCGTTTCTCAAAAAAGGAAGAGCATCACTCTGACCGGGCAGTTTATAGAGGATACAGCATACAGAATGGTGTCCGGCAACAGTCAGATCAAGCATCTTGATGAGGGCGAACTCAGAAAAAAGCTGTCGGTAATACACGGACAGGATCAGATAATAGAGGACATCCTTAAAGTGTTAAGACTCCATGACATGCACGTAAGACCACGTACCAGACCGCTTACTTTTCTATTTGCCGGCCCCACGGGTGTGGGAAAGAGTGAGATAGCCAAGATCATCGCTTCCGAGTATATCGGAGAGAAACCTATAGTACTCAACATGACGGAGTACAGCTCTTCTGCATCGATAAACCGTATAACGGGAGCTCCTGCGGGATTTGTCGGTTATGACAGCAACAGCGAACTTCCTTTTGACGGACTTGATACCAATCCGTATCAACTGATCATACTCGACGAATTCGAGAAATGTGACAGATCCGTTCAACGTCTGTTCATGTCGGTTTTTGATGAGGGCGTCATGAAGACAAATGTCGGCAAGATAGTCGATTTTTCCAAATCCATCATAATCGCGACCACCAATGCCGGATGTACTGCCGTATCGGGCAGCGTGGGATTCGGTTCATCAAAGGACAGAAAAAGCGATCTTACGATATCGGATCTGTCGGAATATTTCGATGTAGAACTTCTTAACAGATTTTCCCATAAGCTAACATTTAACAGCATTGACAAAGGGACATATACCGGGATCGTCAAAGATACATTCCTAAGAGAAGTGAGTTTACTCGATAAAGGACGACTTGGCAATGATGTCAAAAGAAGGCTTAGAGATGAATCGAAAGAAGCCTTGGATAACCTTGTGGAATCTTCGTACCAACCTCAATTGGGTGCAAGATCGGCCCGCACTGTTGTTACGGAGTATATAGATGGAATTCTGCTTGATCCTTTAAAGAAAAAGCCGGTCAAAAAGGCTGCATATGAACCTGCATATGAGAAAGGAGGTGATAAATGATTGAAACCCAAAAACTTAAAAAGGAGGTATGTAAATGAGTAAACAACTCGAAGCGATAGAAAACATCGCATCATCTGAAAGGATAAGGGATCTGAAACTGACAGACTATATCGTCAAGGATCTTCTTGATCTTCCATTTGGCAAACTGCAGGGATCAGGTGCATACAATCTGCTTGTAAAGGATCTGTCAAAAGGCTTTGATCTGGATGCAGATAAGGTTTCGGAACTGAAGATACGGGATGTTCTGCTTCTTATCGGATATGAACCCGCCTTTGATTATTTTGCGGTGCCTGATGGTGAATCCTGGTTCTATGAGTTTAATTCAGACCTGAGATTCTATTCGGCATGGAACTGCATGCTCTTAGCAGGGTGTTTGAATTACGGACAGCGCGTGGTTTCTGAGGCAAGGCAGTTCATGACAGTGGATTACTTTACCTACATGGGCTACCTTCGTGAAAAGATCCTTGATCCGTCCGATGGCCGATATGGCAGACCGGATAAAGAAAAAAGAGCCCGCAAGGTATGTGGAGGTATCTATAAGGATACGACCAAATTCGTTTTTAGTAACAACGACTCACTTGACCCGGTTAAGGGTATGACAGTGGGGGATGTGATAGAGACACTCTGGAGCAAGGGGACTGCGGGATGGTACTGCGGTTTCATGCCAATTGAGACGTTTATGGACAGAACGATACAGGCTCATCGACTTATCAATCTGCTGTTCATGGACTGCACCAGAATGTCACTTATTATGGCGGATCGTAATGATCTTATTTCATTGCTTGATTCGTTCGGAGAACAAAGTAAACGCGAAAGCGATATTGATGAAGTCGTTTTCGTAGATTGCTACGAATAATAAAGAAAGAGGAGGAGGCTAGTATATGCCCAATATCATTTATGAATCAGTAAGAGGTATCACACCGATCTCCATAGACGATGTGATGCTGAGAAACCGCAAGATCTTCTTAGTGGGAGATGTTTCCGAAACATCCTGTAACGAACTGATCAAGGAGTTGCTGTACCTTGAATCAGAGGACAACACGCAGCCCATTACGCTTTTTATCAATTCGCCCGGCGGATCGGTAAGGGACGGCCTTGGAGTCTACGATACCATCAGACTTCTTAAGAGTCCGGTCACGGCTGTAGTAACCGGTATCGCAGCGAGCATGGGTTCCATTATACTGCTTGCCTGTGATCCTAAGAGACGTTTCATGCTTCCTTCAGCTTCTGTCATGATCCATGATGCGAGCTTCGGGAAGATGGATGTCGGAGGTATGAAGCCTCACGAGATACAGCACGAAGTCGACATGCTCAATCAGACCAACGAAAGACTTATCTCCATCATTGCCGAAAGAACAGGCAAGAGTAAGGATCAAGTATCTGAGGTGACCAAGCATGACGCATATTTCAATGCCGACGAGGCCATAGAATTCGGATTGGCCTCAGCAGTTATTGGCCCGGAACAGTTAAGCAACCTTATATAAGAAAGGAGCGTGATGCCATGTATAGCAAAGACAGATACGGTTTCAGATATCTCGGAGAAGGTATCAAAATAAGTAATGACACAAGGGTCACCAGATTAAATAATAATGATCTGGTGATCGGCAGCAGCGGGTCATCAAAAACGGGAAGTATAGTATATCCGCAGCTTAAATCCCTTGAGGATTCATCACTTGTTGTATGTGATACCAAGGGAAAACTTTCGGGTCTGATGAGCCGTGACCTTAAGAAACGCGGCTTTAAGGTCAAGATCCTTGACTTCGTGAACCCGGAAAAGAGCTGTTTGTATAATCCGCTCGATAACATCAGAAAGGTGCGTCCCGGAGTATATAAGGACCAGGACATAGCAAAACTCGCAGCGGCTCTAATGCCAAGCGGGATAAGCAAAGATGACCCTTTCTGGGAACTGACTGCCAGAAGCATACTGGAATTCTTTATAGCGTATACACTGTATGCACTACCTGAAGAAGACCATAATATGTACACGGTAAGCCGTCTCTTTCTGGCCTTTCAGAAGCCTAACGGAGAGACGGCTTTTTCGTCATGGTTAAGGGAACATCCTGAATCGTTTGCCGCTAAAAGGTATGCTCAGATCAAAGGCATGCAGAGAGCAGATAAGATGATGTCAAGCCTTAATGCCTTTGTGGCGCTTGCATTAAAACCCTTTGATTATGAGGAATACAGAAACGTTTTTGATCCGTATTATTCGCCTGGCAAGCCCTGCAACCGCAGAAGAGCGGGTCTTGACATGGCCGGGCTCGGCAAAGAAAAGACGGTCTTGTTTCTAAACGTGTCCGATAATGATCACAGTTTTGATGCGGTCGTTAATATCTTCTACACGCAGATACTTCAGATGCTGCTTGATGAAGCTGACAGACACAAGGACGGGATGCTTGAAGTTCCTATAAGGATCATCATGGATGATTTTGCCAGTTCAGCCAAAATTCCTGATTTCGACAAGATAATCTCGGTGGTCAGATCACGTGATATCTGGATCACAATGATAATCCAGGATTACTCACAGCTTCGTACGCTTTATTCGGAATCTCAGGCAACGACCATTGAAAACAATGCGGATCATCACATTTATATGGGATGTTCTGATCTTTCTTCGGCCAATTTTATAGGGACCAGAGCCCTTAAGACTCCGGAGGCCATTCTCAACATGGACAGAGATAAAGAGTACGTGCTCGAGGCCGGCAAGCCCGTTTTGCTGGTTAATAAGATTCCCTCATACAGTTTTGAGTGTGACAACGAAAGGAGTGATGAAGATGTACAGATGTAAAAGTATTTCAGATCGTATCCACGTATTTATCATTATGCTTAGCATTGTAAATGCCGCTGGCCTTTTGATCATAGGCATAATGTCAGGCCTTGACAGCAGACTCTATCTGCATAAGATGGCCGTGATCCTTGCGGGGATGACGTTGTTTCTTTTCCTCGGCAAGGCGGATTGCATGATGTTCATAAGACGCTATAGGGCAGAACTGATCATACTGATGGTCGTCATTGCTGCAGCATATGTGTTCTTAGGTGAAAAGAACGGCGGAACTTTATGGCTTCGTATAGGCAGATATATGTCCTTGCCTGTAGAGACTATGTTGTATCTGTTTGTTCCGCTTGTCATGCTCTTACTGAACACCGGAAGACAGGAACAGACTGAGACGAGAGTATATAAAGGAACCATAGCCCTTTATACGATCCTGATGATCGTCTATCTCGGAGTGTTCATCTGGATGGCGTTGTCGGGATATTCAGACAGAGTCGGCATGTTTGGCAGAGCATCAGCACTTCTTGGTATTTATGTCGGAGCTGCGATGCTTATGTCACCGTCGGCGTCTGAAGAATCGAAATAGAAATCCCTGGGGTAAATAATTAAATAATACAACGGAAATTCCTGGGGTAATTCACAATTAAATAAATAACAGTATGCGGAAAGTTTTCACGTTAGGCACTGGGATAAAGGAGGTGGTCATTTATGTACAAAGTAGAAAATCCAACAGTCATAATACCGCTCATGGTCAGACATCCAGATTTGTACAAAGGTTGTTATTATAGTAACTTCAACACAATAAGACATCTGACACTACATGACACAAATCCTGTGCATGATGAAAAAATAATCAGACATGAGTACAGACTGTATTACAAATTCATGCTCGGTCAAATAGCTGTATTTATGGAACATAACGTTATATCAATCAAAGATGCAGCTAAATTATGCGGTCTATTTTGTGAACTCCCAATTGTCACTATATATAAAATTGTTTGGAGTTTAAGTTTCTTTGCGGACTACTATCACACGCCCGGCACAAATCTCATTAGATGGTACAACGGCTGGGCGAATGACGAAGATAAACTGCCTGAAAGCTGGGCTATCCGTCCAAAGAAAATATATGCTCTAAGACACGAGATCGAATCAAATGCTGCAGAAAAAATCCACGAATTAATAGACGCATATATATCAGAATACGATACCGACGAAATAAGAATGGAAGAACATCCTTACAGAGATGACATAGACAAATTGTTGGACATAAACACCAAATATGTATCTAAAACAGATATTTGCGATATGCTTTGCAGCATAATGTATTTTCCATGTCAATCACAAAAATTCTATTACAATAAATTAACGAACATGGTATATAAATCATATGTGCCTGCTGGAGAACCTGTTTCAGAAGAACATCGAAGTATTATTGCCACGCTATGTTGCTACAAAGCATACATCTGGTTTGCTCATGATATATTTGAAGAAAAAGATATTGACACAGCTGTGAAGAATTTTAACAGTAATCTGGCAAAATTTTTAGCAGGATCTATGAGGTAAAAACCAACACAGGGTTGACCTGAGATCCAAAACGTAATATAATCGTAGAAAATAGAAAGCCGACAGGCTTATAAAAAAGAATCGATAAATGGAGAAACGTACAGACGGGATGATTGCGTCCTTTTGTACCGCTCCGAAATATCGATTCTTTTTTTGTGCGCATTTTGAACAAAAGAAAGATCGGTATTTAACAGGAAAGATCAGTTCCTTGACAACTGAATATCGCTCTCCCGACCGGGAGAACTATCCGGGGAAGCATCCGCGATGACCCGCCAAAAGGCGGCGAGCGTGCCAAGGGTACGGTGGGAGAGGAGCAGACTGTTACTTTATTGATCTCAAACAAACATAAGGAGGATTTTACCATGGAAAAAACCTTTGAAAGAAACTACACCGAAGTTTGCCTTGATACCGAAGGATTTGACAGATTCTACAAGAATCCGCTCACAAAGACGTTCCAGAACGAGTATGCACTGTATAAAGCAGTGTCGAATCTTTTCGGATCGGTAAGATGCAAGTCAAGATGCATCGAAACATTAAGAATGTATTTCCTTGAGCTTCCCCACCAGAAGGATGGATCGGATGAATCATCCGAAAAGAAACGCGACACGCAGGAATCGCTCCTTGAGGACATGATGAAAGCGGTGTCGAACGGGGTCGTGGGACATGTGATCTTTCCCATGATGAACATCTGCACAGTCAATGTTAAGACGAAACTTAACGGAGACGGGACACACACATTCCTCTTTACGGACGGTATATACGGATTCGGTGTACGTCTTGAACCGATAAGAAAGGGGCAGACGATAAAACTTCATGTGACGGATCTTACCAAACCGAAAGAGCCCGCTGACCTTACAAAGAAAACCCGTGCCGCGTCAAAGAACGCGGCATGAAAGGAGGTGCGAATGCCTATGACACGTAACACTGTATATGCTCCCTGGTATTCGGACGAATATAAAGTACCGGGGAGCGGAAACTCCGATGTCCGCGACTATCTGACCCTGACACCGCAGGATATCAAACGGGAACTTGAACAGAATGTGGTCAACCAGGACGAAGCCTGCAGGAAGATAGCGATCCTCATGTATCAGCATCTTCAGGGACACAGGTTTGTCGGGATGCTCGCAGGTCCCACCGGGTCGGGCAAGTCTTTTATAGCCGAGAATCTTAAGGCTGCTTTTCCCGATCTTGTTTATATAAGGGATGTTTCCAATCTTACCTGTGACGGCTGGTCGGGGGTAAACAAGGTGAGTACTCTTTTTAAGGGAGTACGTTATTCCTATGACACTGCCGGAGGTCCTTATCCGCTGATGTTTCTTGATGAATGCGACAAGATGTTCAGCGTAAAGATGAACGCCGGAGTGGAAAACGTGAGCGAATCCGTTCAGTATGAGCTTCTGACCGTGATACACGGCGGCGAGATCGAGACAAAGACAATTACCGAAAGAGGCCCGGTGTTCAACAAGATAGACACATCAAACATGAGCTTCCTTTTTGCCGGAGCATTCGAAAAGAAGGCAAAGGATATCGCGGTAAAGGAATCCGGAGCGTCCATCGGTTTCGGTGCTTCGCACGCCCGCCTCAGTACATACAACCGCGAGCTTACCATGGATGATGTCCGCGAGGCCGGATGTATAACCGAACTTTGCGGAAGGATCCAGAAGCTGATCTGCCTTAATAAGATAGGTGAGGAGGACTTCGTCAACATGCTGAACTTCACCGATCGCGGTCCCGTGAACGAACTTCAGAATGAGTTCGGGATCACCATCAACATCAGCAAAAGCAAGAAAGAGGAGATCGCGCACAATGCATATGTTTCGGGACTAGGTATTCGCGGGATCAAGAATACCATACGGGAATACATTGACGAACTCATGTGGGAAGACTGTCACGCAATGATACTTGAAATCGCTTAATATTATAGGAGGGTAAAATATGCTTCATCTTGAATATATGGATAAAGATTACAGGGGCTGCAGTATACTGATCCAGCCCAATCACCGCTCTTCGATCCCCGATCTTAAGGAGATCATAGACCACAAGCTTATGATCGAAAATCCGGACAGGACAATTGACAGGATGAAGAGGAGCAGGAGATATGATTCCGTTCCGCGCTCATGGGTTGAGTGGGAATCGCAAACGGCCGATCTGCTCGCGGAGCTTTGGGACGGACAGCCGAGCATGAACGTATTGATGTTGCTTAGCCGTGCCATGCAGAAGATAGTGGATCTTAATGAAGAGATCATGCTTGGAAAAACCGACGTAGATAATGAAGATTTCAGGGATGTCCGCCCTGCGGACGATCTTCCGGATGACTGGATGTAGGATGCGGAGAAAACTGAATTTTATACTTGCCACTTTTTATTTATTATGATAATATATCCATTGGCTAAAAACACCTGTACGCCATACGCGGACAATCAAAAACAAACGTCCCTGTGGGCAGGACAGGATATGGCCGGATGCTTAAGGAATTTTCATCGGAGAAAATATGAGCAGCAAATACTATGTAGTCAAGGAACAGGCGCTTCCCGAGGTTCTGCTGAAGGTCGTGGAGACGCAGAAACTTCTGGATTCGGGCAAAGCCGTTTCGGTAAACGATGCGGTAAACAAGACCGGGATATCGCGCAGTTCCTTCTATAAATATAAAGAAGATATTTTTGAATTTCATGATAATGCCAACGGCAGGATCATAAACTTAAGCCTTCAGATCAAGGATGAGCCCGGCGTACTTTCCGATGTACTCGGTATGGTAGCCGGAGCCAAAGCAAACATTCTGACGATCCATCAGGGTATCCCGATCAACGGGTCGGCCGCCCTGAGCCTGAGTATCCAGGTCCTTGATTCGACGGGAGATATCCCTTCGATGATATCGATGATGGAGGATCATGAAGGAGTTACGAAGGTCAGGATGATGGCACAGGAATAAGTATTATTCAGAATAGATTATCCAGGAGGAGATTATGGTAAAGATTGCTGTACTCGGATACGGTACCGTGGGAAGCGGTGTTGTGGAAGTTATTGAAAGGAACAAAGAGGAGATCAACAAAAGAGCCACGGAAGAAATAGAGGTTAAGTACATCCTCGATCTTCGTGACTTCCCGGGTGATCCCTATGAAGATAGAGTTGTTCATGATTTCAACCTTATCGTGAACGATCCCGAGATCAAGATAATATGTGAGACAATGGGAGGAGTAAATCCCGCATACGAGTTTACGAGAACCGCCCTTCGCAAGGGTATCAGCGTATGTACTTCGAATAAGGAACTCGTAGCAGCACACGGTCCGGAGCTTATAAGGATAGCCAAGGAGAACATCTGTAACTACCTGTTCGAGGCTTCGGTAGGCGGCGGTATTCCGATCATCAGACCCTTAAATTACTCGCTGACTGCCGAAAAGATCGACAATATTATGGGTATCCTCAACGGAACCACCAACTATATACTTACCAAGATGGAAAGAGAGAATGCTTCGTTTGATGACGTTCTTAAGGAAGCCCAGGCAAAGGGATATGCGGAGCGCAATCCCGAGGCGGATATCGAAGGATACGATGCTTGCAGAAAGATAGCGATCCTTTCATCACTCATGGCCGAAAAGACCATGAAGTATGAAAACGTTTATACGGAAGGCATTTCAAAGATAAGCAATATCGATTTCAAATATGCGGCCAAGATGGGACGTACTATAAAGCTTCTTGGTATAAGCCGCGAAGAGGACGGAAAGTATTTTGCGATGGTCGCACCTTTCCTTATCCCCAAGACACATCCCATGGCTATTGTAAACGGAGTCTTCAATGCGATCTTCGTTCACGGCAACATGCTCGATGATTCAATGTATTACGGAAGAGGAGCGGGTAAGCTTCCCACTGCATCGGCAGTTGTTTCTGATGTCATCGACTGTGCCAGACATATAGGTAAGTTAATAAAGTGCTTCTGGGACGAGGAAGAAGTAGCGATGAAGGATGTAAACAAAGCCGAATTCGTATACTTCGTTCGTTGTGACAGCTCGCTTCATGAAGAGGCTCTTGGGATATTCGAGCAGGTATCGGTAGTGGATGCCGGAGTGGAAGGTGAGATCGGATTTACAACCGGTCCCATGAGTGAGGAAGAGTTTAATAGGAAAGCCGAAAAACTCGGTATCATCTCACGTATCAGACTTATGGACTGATCATATTATTGATTACTATACACAAATGAGGAGCATATTATGAGCAAAGTAGTTAAGTTCGGCGGCAGTTCTCTTGCAAGTGCCGACCAGTTCAAAAAGGTCAAAGAGATCATCACCGCTGACAAGGACAGGGTGTACTGTGTGCCTTCCGCACCCGGAAAAAGATATTCCAATGATACCAAGGTTACGGACATGCTTTACGGCTGTTATGACCTTGCCGCAAAAGGCAAAAAGTACGAAAAAGCACTTGCGGATATCAAGGCGCGTTATGACGAGATCATCGACGGACTCGGATTAAAGCTTTCTCTTGATGCCGAGTTCAAGAAGATCAGTGCGGATTTCAAAGCCAAGATCGGAGTGGATTATGCCGCATCGAGAGGTGAATATCTGAACGGAAGGATCATGGCTGCATATCTCGGATACGATTTCATCGATCCTGCGGATGTCATTCTTTTCTTTGATGACGGAGAGTTCGATTCCGAACATACGAACAAGCGCAT
>JAIKZO010000101.1 GCA_024682115.1 Lachnospiraceae bacterium | reverse complement strand
GATGCGATATCCGGAGATTATGCCGAATACGGCGCAGATGAGATGGATGTTTATGTCACATACAGTGCCGAAGACAGGCATTTCACATCATATCCTCTTATCGATCTTTCGGATTTTGATATGACAGAATGCGGAACGCTGCTCATATATGTAAGACAGGGCAGCGGTATCAGACTTCCCGATGCGGATATAAAACCATTGAAGATACATTTTTAAGGTATGGAAGCGCTTAAGAGAAACACCTTCACAATCAAAGAACTGATCTATTATGCCTACTTTGCGATCATGCTGATCACCAAAGGTTTCGGCTTTTACGAAGGACAGAAGGTCTATACTTTTGCCCTTGCGGTAAGTGCGCTCCTTATCGTTGCAAAGATCCTTTCCACGAAGCACGATCTTTATGAGTGGGCCGTGATCATACTTCTTTGCGCACTCGGAGTACTCATATACCTTAATTCGAACGAGATAGGTGCGCTCATAATCATCGCCACCGTCGTGGGGATAAAGGATGTTCCGGCAAAAAGGCTCATGGCCGTGGGCTTTGCAACATGGACATTTACGTTCTTTGTAAGGATCCTGACCACTCTGCTCCATCTAAACGGTGATATCTTCAAGGTCCAGGATAAGTTCCGCCTTGGATTTGTGATAAGATGGTCGCTCGGTCAGCCCCATCCCAATGTCCTGCAGATATCGTTCATATTGTTCTGTGCATTCGTGCTTTATTTTACGCACTTTAAAGGGAAAAAGCTTTATGCCCTCACCGTGATACTGTTTTTGGGAAACCTATACATCTTCCTTTATTCTTTCAGCATCACGGGCATGATGCTCGCGATCATATATCTTCTTTTAAACCTTTATCTTACGGACTTAAGATACAGGTTCTTTAAGGACAAAGCCTTAAATAAGGTCGAAAAAGGAGTGCTCATAGCGATCTTCCCCCTGGCCGCGGTCTTTTCGATCGCAGGTCCTTTGCTTTTTAAAGGGAAACTTTGGGATTTTTTCAATAAGCTTTTCAATACCAGATTTATGATCACGAAGCAGTTTATGTCGGCTAATCCGATCACCCTTTTCGGAACGGGTTATTGTAACGAGCTTCCCCTTGAATACAACAATATAGACTGTTCCTATGTATATGCACTGATGCACTACGGCGTGATCTTCTTTGTGCTGATGCTCGCCGCGTTCATCGTTCTGGTCATCTATCTTATAAAAAAAGATAAAAAGACGGAGCTTGCGATGACGGTTGCATTCGGTATCGCAGCGATATCCGAACCCTTCTTTGTGAACCCTTCGTTTAAGAACATAACCTGGGTGTTCATCGGCGAACTACTGTATATCGGAACGGCAAAGCTAAGAAAGATAAAGGAACTTCCTTCGTTCGTGATCCTGAAGCAGGGAGAGCAGACAACGATCCTTCCCGAAGATAAGATCATCAGCTATGTTAAGGATCTTAAACTGACATATAAAAAGCTTCCGAGAGTTATCTTCGGGGTAGCGCTAATGATAGGCATCATAGCGGCCTGCCTTTTCGGTACGTTCAAGCAGATGCCGAAGGCATATTATATGAACAGGAGAAACGTTCAGGTTATCGATAAGGGATTTACGATGACTCCCGAGGAGATAGCGGAGGTTGACGGAAAAGTCCTTGAATATACAGATTCCGACACCCCGATGTACAGGATAGACGGAATGGCCGTTACGATGGAATTTATAAGGGCCATAGCAAGCTTGTTTGTATGGGGCTTTGTGATAAGCGCGTGCCTGCTCGGAGTCATCATGAAACGTCTTATAAGAAACGAGAGCGTGACCGGCCTTGAGGATGATGAAGAGGCACCCGAACCGGAAGAAGAAACACCCGGCTCAGAAGATGAAGAGACACCCGAACCCGGGGAGGAAATCATATGAAAATAGAAGAGAAGATCAGGAATTTCATAAGATCCGTGCATCCTTCGACATGGCTTTATTTTATAGTGTCCATGATCGTATACAGCCCGTTTATGGTCCGGCAGCTTAACAATGCGGACTGCAACACATACGGGTATCTGTATCATCTTGATCCGGGTTATGGATGGGAAAACGGGCAGGGAAGGTTCCTGATACGTTTCTTTGACATGTGGAGAAACGGGATCGTATCTCCGGTCATAATAGTGGCATTAACCCTTGTACTGCTGGCTTTAACAGTGGAAATCATAACAAGGATGTTTGAAGTAAAAAGTCAGATAAGTGCGTTACTTATCGGGGCATTGATCTTCTTCAGTCCGTCATTTGCCGATCTTTTCAGTTATAATTACACTCTTGATTCCTATGCGTTTTCTTATTTGCTGTGTGCATTATGCGCGTATCTTATGATAAGCAAAACCGGAATTAAATGGAGAGTCATCGAGACTGCCTTGTTATTTGTCTCAATGGGTATTTATCAGGCTCATGCGGGATTTACGCTTTGTCTTGTTATGTTATGGCTCCTTAAAGAATGCTTTGAAGATAAGAATGAGAGAATAAAAGAGCCGCTTTTAACAACATTCCTGGCTTATGTTGTTTATGCGATCTCAACGGTAATGTATCTTATTGTATTTAAGTTACTTAGCGCAACAGGGTATCTGAGAGCTACGAGTGAACGCGGCGCAGATAACATCTTCGGGAATTTTATTTCTAATTTGCTTTTAAAGATCAAAGAGGCATATTCTTCATTTTTCGGATATTTTTTTACAGACAGCATTATATATAATTCATGGTTTGCAAGAAAATATATTAATGTGATCTTGCTGTTGCTGACCGCAATATTGATCGCAGTGCTGATCATCAAAAAGAAAATATACAAAAATATCGTTAAGATGACAGTCATTATTGCTGATATTCTGCTTCTTCCGCTGATAGTATTTCTTATAACCATCCTTGCACCGGGATCATCCGTTCATGCCGAGACTGGGTTGTTGCTTTTATCATATATAAATGTTGTGTATGTAATTCCGCTTATCTTACCCGTGAAGGAAGATAAACTGACGATTCCCGTAAAAGCCGTTTTATGTCTGTTGTGCGTCGTACTCGTCGTGTTCATCCAGGTCTTTGCCAGATACATAGACAGGCAGCAGTCGCAAATCACCAACCTTGCAAACAGGCTTGTTTACAGGATGGAGACCCTGGACGGATATCAGGAAGGACAAAAGGTCCTTGTTGTCGGAAGACCTCATCTGGGAAACTATTCTCTTCCCGACGGCACATATGAAACTATAACGCAGGGCATGATCAGCCATTATACACAGATATTCGGAGCGGAAGACCAGATCTCCGAAGGATGGATCCAGGCATTTGGATACTTTACGGGCGTGTTCTATACGGAATGTATGCCGGATGAGAGAAAGCAGCTCATCGCTTCGGATGAAGTTCAGGGAATGGGGATCTATCCCGCAGCCGATTCGGTTAAAAAGATAAATGACATTGTTGTCATTAAACTGAGCGACTGGACTCCCGGAAACGGCAGATGATATGAAGATACTTATAGTGAACAAATTCCTGTACCCCAACGGGGGCTCAGAGACATATATATTCAAACTCGGTGAGGAACTTAAAAAACGGGGCCACGAAGTCTGGTATTTCGGCATGGAGCACGAGGGCAATATCGTCGGAAACGATGCCGGGATCTATACATCGGTCATGGATTTCCACTCCGGAGGAATAAAGAAACTCTTATATCCTTTTAAGATCATCTATTCAAGGGAAGCATATAAGAAGATGTATGAAATCATGCAAAAGTTCGGGCCGGATATCATACATCTTAACAATATAAATTTCCAGCTGACTCCTTCCGTGATCCACGCGGCGAGGAACTGGGAGAAAAGATCCGGAAAAAAAGTAAAGATCATCTTCACCGCACATGATTACCAGTGGGTATGCCCGAACCATATGCTGATGGTCCCTTCAAGCGGAGAGCTCTGCTTTAAATGCGAAGGCGGAAAGTTCGGTGCATGTACAAAGAACAAGTGCATTCACGGGTCGACATTAAGGAGCATACTTGGAACCATGGAGGCCGGGCATTATCTTAAGAAAAAGACCTACGGTATGGTCGATGTGATCATATGCCCGAGTGAATTCCTTAAGAAAAAGCTTGAAACCTATCCCCTCTTTAAGGAAAACGCCGGAAAGAAGACCGGGAGGAGACCCGCGATCGTGATGATGCATAACTTTAAGTATGATCATGAGGAGCCTTCAGCCAACGGTCAGGCAAAGGCAGAGAACGCTTCCGGCAAAGGAAACTACGTGCTTTACTTCGGAAGATATTCCGAGGAGAAGGGTGTAAAAACACTTCTTAAAGTCACCGATGCGCTCCCCGGTGTAAGCTTTAAGTTTGCGGGTAACGGTCCTTTAAAGAACATGGTCGAGGGACGTGACAACATAACGGAGATGGGATTTTTGCACGGGAGCGAGCTTGCAAACACGATAAAAAGGGCAAAGCTTACCGTATTCCCTTCGGAGTGGTATGAAAACTGCCCGTTTTCCGTCATGGAATCACAGATATACCAAACCCCCGTACTGGCTTCGGATATCGGCGGTGTAAGCGAACTGTTAAAAGACGGTGTGACCGGAGAACTCTTTAAAGCGGGAGACTATAGGGATCTTAAGGCTCACCTTGAAGGGATGCTGGAAGATCCGGATAAACTTGAAAGATATACGAAAAACTGTGCGGATGTTCATTTCGACAGCGTTGAAGAGTATACAGACAGATTCCTTGCCCTTTAGAAGGGTGTGAAAATCAGGATATTAGATAAATGGCCCCGAATACGCTTGAAAACATAATACTGATCTATGCTGCAGCCATGCTTTTGCTCACTGCATGTGTGATCGTTGCTTTTTACAGGCGGGGAGCATCCGTTATATCCGGAAGCAAAAGCGAACACCGGCAGCTTGGAAGCCTTATTTTTTTGCTGCTTTCGGCAGGGTTTCTATGCCTGATACTTAAAAAGCATTACGGAGTGGATTCATTTGCGATATACGCCGATCCCGCACCTTTCCATCCGATCGCGGAAGGAAGATATCTTAAGGCAACGGTATCGATGTTCTTCTTAAGGACCGGGATAAACCAGATAGAGATGCAGCAGGTGTGCTTTACGATATGGCTTATCTTTACATGTATCTCCTGCAGGATGATCTCATCTTCCGTCATAAAGGCGCTTAAGATCAATGACAGATCAAAAAAGATGATACTGACGGCGATCACGTCGCTCATATTCATAAACACCTTTTACATGGAGCTTACGCTGTTCCCGGAAGTCGCATTGGAAAACGCGCTTTCGAATCTCGTTTTCGGAGCGGGGATATTTGTGATGCTGAGCGACCTTAAAAGGATCGTAAGATGGCCGCTTGCTTTTATCCTTCTTTTCGGGATGACCACCGGATATCAGCTTTATATGCCGATGTTCGTTGTTATAACTCTGATGGCTTCGGGTATCAAGTATATCGATGAAGTTAAGAAAAGATACTCCGAAGCGATATTCATTCTGATCGCAGGGGCTTCTTCGTGGGGACTTAATTTCCTTATCATGAAGGTGCTTGAAAACATCGGTGTCACCGAGCCCAGCGACAGCGTGGACGGGATATCTCTGGATGTCATAGTTCAAAATGCCAAAGGTGTGATCTTTGCCCATAAGGACATCTGGGACAATTGCCTCGGGACTTACCGCATACATTACCTGATGACCGGAGTCGGAGTACTTTTGCTCTCCGTTGCTTTTCTTGCTTTCTTTAAGCTAAAAAAAGCAGAGCAGCATATATACTTTTTCCTCGTCCTGGCGGGTTCTTATGCTCTTTCTTTTGCGGTCCACTTTATAGAACAGCCGCAGGAGATAACACCGAGAAGCCTTCTTCCTCTCTGGAGTGTATTTGCATGCGTACTGATGATGGGGCTTTACCGCGATGTCAGGATCGTTTATGTGCTCACGATCGCACTGCTTTTGATCAATATCTTCCATATGAACGATATGTCGCTCAATCTCCTTAAGATGAACGAGCGTGACCTTTATGAAGCAAGCGTCATAGCGGATAAGATAAAGACATATGAAAGCGAGACCGGAAATACCGTTGATTCCGTTGAGTTCAGGAGTGACGGAGACGTTGTATATCATCACCCGGATTCAAAATACAAAGTGTATCAGCTGGGTGCAAGGATCATGGCCACGTATTTCAGCAGATCGCACTGTGTAGGATATTTTCTCGGAAGGGATATTCCGGACGGTTACATCCCGGATGAGGATTTTGAAAGGCTCGCGCAGGGAAGGAACTGGGATCATTTTGTGCCCGATGAGCAGATAATAACGGAAGACAATAAAGTGTACGTTATCATATATTAAAGCTTACGTGCCAAACGCCCGAAGTTTCATGAGTAAATGCACAAAGTTTCACGCGTAAATGCCGGATGCTTCCCGGAGAGACGATAAGATCATGAAGATACTCATGCTGGTCAACTGGAAAATAGAATATGCTTCCGAACCTCAGAAGGATAAACAGCCCCCCGATTACTATGTAAAGGGCGAGCCCTACTGGTTCTTCAGGTACTTTAAGGATAAGGATGTGGAAGTTGATGTTGCCGATGTTTCATCGACTCCCCGCCTTGAGGATTTTGAGAAGAATAAGATACGTTTTTATGTAAGACAGACCATAAAAGCGCTTCCGGACCTTGATGATTATGACATGGTCATATCCCACGGAATGCAGAGCGGGATAGTCCTTGCGCTTTGGAGAAAGCTCTTCGGAAAAGGCTCGTATAAGCATGTTGTTTTCGATATCGGAGCGTTCAACAGCGCAAAGGAAAGCGGAAAAGCCCTTAAATTCATGCGCTTTGCGGGAAGGAGCATAGACGGGATAATATACCACACCCCTTCCCAGATAGATTATTACAGGAAGTGCCACCCATGGCTTGTAAGGAAGGCAGTTTATATCCCGTTCGGAACGGATACCGAGTTTTTTGATGAGACTGCGGGCGCCGAAAACAGCGGAGAGACCGGGCAGGGTGCAGGAAGCGCATCTTCAGAGAAAAGAGGCTACATCCTGAGCGCAGGGTACAGCAAGCGCGACAGGAACACACTCGTTGAAGCCTATGAAAAAAGCCAAAAGAAGATACCGCTCCGGATCATAGGCGATGAGGAACTTGCCGAGAAGATCCGTCTTAAATACAGGGACTACGATAACGAGACGATGGAGCACTGCCTTAACAGGCTCAATATAGAAGTACTTGGAGGAGTTCCCGTAAACGAGTTTAAGGAGCAGATAATTAATGCGGCATTTTGTGTCCTTCCGCTAAAGAGCTTTAACTACTCCTACGGACAGATGACGATGCTCCAGCAGATGGCTATGGGAAAAGCGGTCATCGCGGCCGATATCCCTGCTTTAAAGCCTTATTTAAGGGAAGGCGCGAACTTAAAGTATGAGCCGGAAAATACGGAGGAGCTTACCGGACTTATCGATGAGCTTTCAAATGATCCGGGAAGATGCGATAAGATCGGTAAAAATGCCAAAGAGCTCGTAAAGAAAGAATTTAACGAAAAGATAATGGCCGAAAAGATAGAAGAAGCTTTGAAGTTTTTCATGGATTTCGGAGGTTAAGATGGCAGATCCCAAAATATCGATAATAGTTCCCGTATATAACGCTGAAGCTGACCTTGAAAGGGCTGTAAGTTCGCTTATAAACCAGACACTTAAGGAAATAGAGATAATACTTGTCGATGACGGATCAACGGACCAAAGTGCCGAGATCTGTAACAGGTTTTCAAGAGAAGACAGCAGAGTCATCGCGATCCACAAAAAGAACGAAGGCCAGGGTATAGCCAGGAACACCGGATTAAAGGAGGCAAAGGGTGAATACATCTGCTTCATGGATTCGGACGATCATGACGAACCCAAGACCTGTGAGATCGCATACCGGAGCATGATAGAGTCCGGAGCCGATCTTTGCGTATTCGGTTACTGCAAGGATGATGCTTCGGGAAGGATAAAGGAAATACCCTATATCACGGGAAGGGAATATGAAGGCGAAGAAGTAAGGACGGAGTTTCTACCTCACTTTTTCGGAGACGATCCTTCAAAGAACGAGCTCAGGGGCTTTTCGATAAACATGTCGTGCTTCAGGAACGATATCATAAAGGATAACGGGATAGAATTCCCTTCCGAAAGAAAGGTATTTTCGGAGGATACGGCATTCTGCCTAGAGTATTGCGGACATGTTAACAAGGTCGTAGCGGTTCCCGACATCCTTAATCACTACTGTGATAAGGCGGATTCGTTCTCAAGGGGATTTAACCCCGACAAGATGGCTAAAACAATGGAGATGCTCGATGTCCTCAGGGCCTATGCGGCGAGGTTTGATGTAGAAGACATCGTAAAGATCAGGCTTTCAATGTATGTCTGGGTAAACCTTATGAGTGCATTAAGGTCAGAGACTGCCCACGCGGAAGTTACCGGAAGCCGGCCTGCCAAAGCAAGGATACAGAAGCTCTGCCTTGACCGTACAATTACAGATATGATAGCTCCGCTTAAGGAAGCGGGACTTCCTTTCGGACAAAAGCTGCTCCTTAAAGCATTCCTAAATAAGGACGTGCCCGGGATCATGATGATCTGTAAGGGAAGAGAAAAGCTTAAAAGATAGACGGAAGCTAATAGAACATAACATTTGACGGAATAAAAAGATGAACGAAAACAAGACACCCTTAATAAGCGTGATCATGTCGGTCTATAACGAGCATGAGTTTATAAGGGATTCCGTAAAAAGCATATTGGATCAGACGCTCGGCGATTTTGAATTCATCATCATAGATGACCGGTCAACGGATGATACGGTCAAGATCATCGAAGAGTTTAATGACGATCGTGTCATTTTGGTAAAGAACGAGGAAAACTCCGGACTTACTGTTAACCTAAACCGCGCGATCAAGATGTCAAAAGGGAAATACATTGCCAGGATGGACGGAGACGATATCTCCTTTAAGAACAGGTTTGAGGTTCAGACCAAATTCCTTGAGGACCATCCCGAAACGATGCTCATTTCCTGTAATACCACGACGTTCGGGGATAAGATACTCGTATCCGACATAGAAGGAACACCCGAAGAGCATAAATGCACGATGCTCATAAGGCCGGTCCTTGCGCATCCCGGTTTCATGTTCAGAAGGGAACTGGTCGAAAAATACGGATACACATATGATGAGCACTTTATAGCGGCCCAGGATTATGATATCGCGGCCAGGGTCTCAAGTGAACTCGCTGTGGACGTGACTCCCGAAGTACTCATAAGATATCGCGCACATAAAAATCAGGTCTCACAGACCGTTACCGGAAAGCAGCTTTCTTTTGCCGACGAGATAAGAACAAGGCTTTTGGGTGATCTCGGTATAAAGCTTGATGAAAAAGATTTCGGGATCTACCGAAAGTGGGCACTTGAAACCGATGCGGGAAAAGAAGAGTTCATCAGGGCGCAGAGGATATTGAAGTATATACTGCACATGAACATAGAGCATTCGTGTATATATGATCCCGTTATCCTCAAAAAGACACTCACAAAACTGTATCATAAGTGGATATTAAGGACTAACGGAAAAAAACACATAGCTTCGATCTTCGGCCCGGATATCGCGGGATATATGGGTCTTGTTTCAACCGCATTCAGAATGCGGGCATCCAAGGCCAGGAGACAGGCGATGATCGAGAGCGAATTCGCGGAAAACTGACCGAGAAACGTGAACTAGACTGACCGCGAACGGATATACAGATCGGTAAACTGACATGGAAAGAGAACTGACATTTAAACAACGCATATGTCGGAAGATATGCTACCTCTTCGGGAAACAGCTTCCGGATAAGATGTACATCAGACTGATGTACTATTTTAAGCTCGGCAAAAAATGCGACCTTAAAAATCCGAAGACATTCGATGAAAAACTGAATTACCTTAAGCTTTATGACAGAAGACCGGAATATACCATGATGGCCGATAAGTATGCCGTCAGGGAATACATAAAGGAAAAGATAGGCGAAGAATATCTTATCCCGCTTCTGGGAGTATGGAACAGACCGGAGGAGATAGATTTCGATGCCCTGCCCGATGAATTCGTTTTAAAATGCACACATGATTCGGCAAGCGTTGTGATCTGCCGGGATAAAAAGGGATTTGACAGGGAAGCTGCCGTAAAAAAGCTAAGGGGCTCCATGAACGTCAATTATTTCTATCCGTGCAGGGAGTGGCCTTATAAGAACATAGTTCCGAGGGTCATAGCGGAAAAATACATGACAGATGAATCCGCAACGGAGCTTAAGGATTATAAGTTCTACTGCTTTGACGGTCATGTTGAACTCATTCAGGTCGATTTCGGAAGATTCGTTCATCATGAAAGAAATCTGTATGATACCGGATGGAACTACATCGATAAACAGATAGAATATCCCAAGAACCCTTCGCATATGATAGACAAACCCGAAAGATTAGATAAGATGCTTGAACTTGCATCGCTGCTTTCAAAAGGGATCCCCAGTGTCAGGATTGATTTTTATTCCATAAGGGACAGGATCTATTTCGGGGAGATAACCTTTTATCAGGAGGGCGGGTTTGCATACTTTGAACCCGAAGAATACGCGCTTGAACTCGGTAAGTGCATCAAACTCCCTTAAAAACGAAAGAGAGACCCGCAAATGGTTTTTAATTCCATAGATTATCTGCTTTTTTTTCCGGTGATCGCCGTTTTAAACTGCATAGTGCCACAAAAGTACAGGTATGTGCTCCTTTGCGCGGCAAGCCTGCTCTTTTACTTTATCTCGGATGCATCTTCGCTTCCGGTCATCATAGGAGAGGCACTTTTTATCTATGTTATGGGGATGCTGCTTGACTATGTCTCCCGTGGGGACCGTAAAGTTTTCCTTTCAAAAGTGATCACTGCGGTCGCGGTATGCTTTCTTACCGGAACGCTCATAGCATACAAATACTTATTAAACATAACCTATCCGCTCGGAATGTCGTTTTTCACGCTGATGGCGATCGCCTACGTGATCGATGTTTACCGCAAAAAAACATTTACGGAAAAGAACCCCTTAAAGATGCTTCTTTATATAACGTTCTTTCCGATAGTGTCATCAGGCCCCGTTGAGCGGACCGGAAATCTCCTTAAACAGATAGATACCGGCGTCGGTACGGATACGGAGAAGATAAAAAAGGGACTTTTGGAGATAGCCTGGGGTCTTTTTATGAAGCTTGTGGTCGCTAACAGGATCGCTTTGATGACGGCAACTGTCTTTGAAGGATACGAAGGATTCAGGGGCATTGAGATAGTTATCGCCACAGTTCTTTTCGGATTCCAGATATACTGTGATTTCGCCGGGTACTCGTATATGGCCATAGGAAGTGCGAGAGTGCTCGGTTTTGAGCTTATCGACAACTTTAATGCTCCTTACATGAGCTCTTCGGTGCCGAAATTCTGGAGAAGATGGCACATGTCGCTTTACGGATGGCTGAGGGAATATATCTATTTTCCCCTCGGCGGCAGCAGATGCGGTACTCTGCGAAAATATCTGAATGTAATGGCGGTTTTTGTCGTGAGCGGTATCTGGCACGGGGAAAAGCTCGGATTTATCTTCTGGGGAGCCTTAAACGGTATTTATGTGGTCGCGACCGATATTGTTACGCGAAGCGTTAAGAACCGGAGATCTCCTGCGAGTGATGATGTCAAAGGTTCAAAAGATGTCAAAGGATCAAAACCGGATCGTTCTGACAGATCATCGGAAAACCCCGTCAGGAAGGTCTGCGGGATCATCCTTACGTTCATCCTCGTTGACTATGCCTGGTTGTTCTTTAAGGCCGACAGTTTCAGGCAGGGACTTTTGATGAGCAGGACGATCATCACCGATCCCGGTATCGGAGCGATACCTTTATCCGAACTCATAAAGGAATTCGGTGGGGTTTACGATATCGTTCTTGTCCTTGCGGGCATAGCTTTGATCATAGCTTTTGATGTGATAAAGAACAGATTTAAGGATGTTTCCGCTCTTATCTTTTCAAAGCCGCTTGTTATAAGATGGGGCGTTTACCTCGTACTTTTATCGCTTATCATCATCTTCGGTTTATACGGTTATTCATATGAACAGACGGAATTCATATATTTCGATTTCTAAAAACAGAATAGGTAAGAAAACAAGATTTGCCATAGACTGCATCGTACTTCTCCTCTTTCTTTTTATCCTCATTTTCGTTGTGATACTGCCGCAGTATTCACATGATATGAATGCAACGATAGAAGATAAGATAAAAAGGGCAAAGGACATAAAGGAGCCGGCGATACTGCTGGCGGGTGACTCCAACCTTATCTTTGGCGTTGACTCAAAGGTACTGGAGGAAGCTATGGGAATGCCTGTCGTGAATCTGGGGCTTCATGCGGGACTTGGGAACGATTTCCTTTTGAGGCTTGCCGAGTACTGTGCCGAACCGGGCGATATCGTGGTCTGCTCTTTTGTAAAATACAATATGGGCAAAAACTCCGGAAACGAGGAGCTTAAATGGACCACCATCGAGAACCATTTTTCTTACTACAGGTTCATTGCTCCGGAGGATGCGTTTGAAATGGTCAGGGCGTTTCCCTCATATTTAAGGGATGCCACAAACCATTGGATAAACGGCAAAGCCAATGTGGATCTTGATTCCGGTTATAACAGGAAATTTTTTAACGAATACGGTGATTCCGATTTTCCCCGTCCGGAACCGATAAAGTACTATGATGAAAGTGACGGGATACCCGAGATCACGGATGAATTCGTTGAAGACTTCAATGAGTATTATGATATACTTACCAAACGGGGAGTGAAGGTTGTTTTGGCGGGATTTCCCGTGTATGTATGCGATGATACTCCTGCGGTTTCGGAATATGAGGCTTTTGAAGAAGAACTCTGTTCAAGGCTTAAGTGCGAATGTATTTCAGACATCAACGAATACATGATGGATAAAGAGCTTTTCTGGGATTCAAAATACCATCTTAACGACAAGGCGGTACCGGTAAGAACGGAGCTTTTGATACATGATCTGGAGCCGGTGATCGGCGCTGCTTTAAGGGAATGATCCCCCTGAAGGGTATATATGGACATTTCGTGGTAAAATAGGGAATATGATTAACAAATTAAGATATATCTTTGATCACAAACAAAAACTGAGACTGCTCTGGATACTGTTCCTTGTTGTCCTTGGAAGCTTCATAGAACTTTTGGGAGTTTCTGTTTTCCTGCCCTTCGTGCAGATCCTCATCGATCCTGCGGCCGTAGAGACGAATGACATGTTAAGCTTTATATACGGCAGGATGGGATTTACGGATATCAGGAGTTTCCTTGCGTTTATCGCACTCGTCATCATATTCGTATATGTCTTTAAGAACGTATACCTGATGCTCGAGCAGAACGCGATACTTAAGTTCTCGTTTCAGACGAGGATGAACCTTGCGACAAGACTCCTCGGGACCTATATGTCGGAGCCTTACTCATTCCATTTAAACAAGAATATCGCGGATCTTACCGGGACCATCCAATACGACGCTAACCAGTTCATGCTGCTCGTTAATGCATCGCTGCAGCTTCTTGCCGAGTTTGCCGTGATCCTCTGTCTCGGCATATACCTTTTTGATACGAGCCATTCGATAACCCTGGTCATCATGGGCCTTCTTGCGGTTTGCTTTGTGATCTTCTTTGTTATATCCAAAAAGGTCTCGCAAAGACTCGGAAAACAGAACGAAGCCTATAATGCCCAGCTTTATCAGTGGATAAACCAGTCGCTCGGAGGGATAAAGGAAGTCAAGGTCCTTAACAGAGAGGG
>JAIKZO010000094.1 GCA_024682115.1 Lachnospiraceae bacterium | reverse complement strand
TCCCGACCTTAATGCCGAGAGACTCATTCAGTCTGCCGAAAGACTGATCATCCCTCCGGTATCCAAAGAGCAGTTCCTCGATGCAGTCAAAAAAGTCGTTAAGGCAAACGAGGATTTCGTACCTCCTTACGGAAGCGGTGCGACCCTCTATGTAAGACCTTATATATTCGGCTCAAATGCGGTTATCGGAGTTAAGCCTGCCGATGAATACCAGTTCAGGATCCTCGTTACTCCCGTAGGACCTTACTTCAAGGGCGGAGTAAAACCCATCACGATCAGAGTCTGCGACTACGACAGAGCCGCACCGCACGGTACGGGACATATCAAGGCCGGCCTTAACTATGCCATGAGCCTTTACGCGATAGTCGATGCCCACAAGCAGGGATATGACGAGAACATGTATCTTGATGCCGCAACCCGTACGAAGGTTGAAGAGACCGGCGGAGCAAACTTCCTCTTTGTGACAAAGGACGGAAAGGTAGTAACTCCCAAGTCCGATTCTATCCTTCCTTCCATCACGCGCCGCTCACTTATCCAGGTTGCAAGAGAATACCTCGGACTTGAAGCGGAAGAAAGAGAGATATATGTCGACGAGCTCAAGGACTTCGCAGAATGCGGTCTTTGCGGTACGGCAGCGGTAATAAGCCCTGTAGGTAAAGTCGTTGATCACGGTAAGGAGATCTGCTTCCCTGCCGGAATGAACGAGATGGGCCCCATAACCAAGAAACTTTATGAAACACTTACAGGTATCCAGATGGGAACGATCAAGGCTCCCGAAGGCTGGATAGTAGAGATTTAATACATGGATTTAAGAGGTTATTGTCATGAGTGAAAAAGCGGGTACGCAGATGGTGATGCTCGGAAACGCAGCTATCGCCAGAGGCGCCTACGAGGCCGGAGTAAAAGTTTCGGCTGCATATCCGGGAACACCGAGTACAGAGATCTCGGAGAACCTGGTCAAATATAAGGATGAACTTTACTGCGAATGGTCACCTAACGAAAAGGTAGCCATGGAAGTTGCCATAGGTGCATCTTTCCAGGGAGTAAGAGCAATGGCATCCATGAAGCATGTCGGAGTGAACGTGGCATCTGACCCGCTTTACACGATCGCTTATTCGGGAGTCAACGGAGGACTTGTAATAGTTGCCGCCGACGATCCGGGACTTTACAGTTCCCAGAACGAGCAGGACAGCCGCATGGTGGCAAGGGCTGCGATGGTTCCCGTTATAGAACCTTCCGATTCGGAAGAAGCCAGGGTATTTACAAAAAGAGCCTTCGAGTTATCCGAAAAATACGATACGCCTGTAATGGTAAGGACCACGACGAGGCTCGCACACTCACAGTGCATCGTAAATCTTGAAGAAAGACAGGATATAGAAGATAAGCCTTATACAAAAAATATCGCCAAGAACGTTATGATGCCCGCGATGGCCAAGGCCCGTCATATCATCGTCGAAGAGAGAATGAAGAAGATGAGCGAGGACGGATACGATCTTGATCTTAACAAGGTTTATTACAACGATACGAAAGTCGGAGTCATCACATCGGGTATCCCTTACCAGTATGTTAAGGAAGTTATGCCCGGGGCTTCCGTTCTTAAACTCGGACTTGTTCATCCGCTTCCCAGAAAACTGATCGAGGAGTTCGCTTCGAAGGTAGATAAGCTTTACATTGTCGAAGAGCTTGAGCCTGTGATCGAAGAGCAGGTAAAGAGCTGGGGAATAGAGTGTACCGGAAAAGAGATCCTCACGGTCCAGGGTGAATACTCTGCGAATCTTTTAAGGAAAGCGATACTCGGACAGGAACTCGATATCGAGCCTGCCGCCGATGTTCCCGCGCGCCCTCCGATCCTTTGCCCCGGATGCCCTCACAGGTCCGTTTATCACGTATTGAAAAAACTTAAAAAGCATGCAGCCGGAGATATCGGATGCTATACGCTCGGTGCGGTCGCACCTTTGCAGGTAGTCGAGACTTCGGTATGTATGGGATCCTCGATATCGACTCTCCACGGAATGGAAAAGGCCAGGGGAAGCGAATATGTAAAGGATTGGGTAGCCTGTATAGGAGATTCGACATTCCTTCACACCGGTGTAAACTCACTGATGAACATGGTCTATAACAAGGCTACGGGAACAGTGATAATAATGGATAATTCCACGACCGGAATGACAGGACACCAGGATCATGCGGCTACCGGGAAGACCCTTATGGGCGATGACACATACATGATCGATCTTTATAAGCTCTGCAAGGCAATGGGGATCGAGAATGTCGTAGAGGTCGATGCTTTCGACATGAAAAAGCTCGAAGAGGTCATAAAGGAAGAGACTGCCCGCGATGCGGTTTCGGTTATCATAGCCAAATCACTCTGCGCCCTTCACAAGGACTTCGTTCCCAAGGGCAAGTGCAAGGTAGATACGGAAAAATGTAAAAAATGCGGAATGTGCATGGCTTCGGCCTGTCCCGCGATACATAAGGCAGCTGACGGAAGTGCCGAGATAGACGAGACGCTCTGCAACGGATGCGGGCATTGCGCAGGGTGCTGTCCTTTCGGGGCGATCACGATGATCCCGGCAGACAGGTAACACGGGACCGAAAACACGTGTAAACAGGGGAAAGAACAAAAAGGAAGAAACATGGAAACCAGGAACATTATGATAGTGGGTGTCGGCGGACAGGGCACACTTCTTACAAGCAGGATACTCGGTAATATGACGAGAAAAGCAGGATATGACGTAAAGATATCCGAAGTTCACGGAATGGCTCAAAGAGGCGGTTCGGTCGTGACTTATGTAAGATACGGTGACAACGTAGCGGAACCCATAGTAGAAGAAGGATGCGCGGATGTTCTCATTGCCTTTGAAAGGCTTGAGGCTTTAAGGTATGCACATTTCCTGAAAAAAGACGGAGTGCTCATCGTGAACGACGTACGCATGGATCCCATGCCCGTTGCGATAGGAGCTGCCGAATATCCCGAGAACATAATCGAGGATCTTTCAAAGAAATACAAGGTGATAAGCCTTGATGCCAAGGCAGAAGCGATAAAGCTCGGAAATGCCAGGGTATTTAACACGATAATCATAGGCGTGGCCGCAAAGAGGATGGATTTCGACAAGGATACATGGATCGAAGTCATCAGGGAAACGGTCAAGCCTAAAACAGTTGATATAAACATAGCCGCTTTCAATCTCGGGTTCGACTTTATATAGCCTGTATGTTCACGGCCGTGGGCTGCAGGCGTCTTAAAAGAACAGGGCATGTTGATCATGCCATGCGATAATATTGTCGGATTTCCAAGAAAGAAAGAGGTATAAATATGATCTGGAATGAATCAAAGGAATGCATGAGCCGTGATGAGCTCATGAACCTTCAGAGCAAGAGACTGGTTAAGACCGTAGACAGGGTATATCACAACGTTGAGTACTATCGTAAAAAGATGCAGAGCGTTGGGATAGAGCCCGGTGATATCCGCGGTGTCGAAGATATTCACAAACTCCCCTATACAACAAAGGATGATCTGAGAGATACATATCCGTTCGGACTTTTTGCCACTCCCATGAGTGAGATAGTAAGAGTCCACGCTTCAAGCGGTACTACGGGTAAGGCTACCGTTGTAGGATACACGAGACGTGATATAGAGATCTGGTCGGAATGTGTTGCAAGAGCCATGACCATGGCAGGCATAGGCAGGGGTGATGTTGTCCAGGTAGCATACGGCTACGGACTTTTTACCGGAGGTCTCGGCGCTCATTACGGAGCTGAGCATCTCGGTGCGACCGTAGTTCCCCAGAGTACGGGTAATACCAAAAAGCTCATCACGATGATGATCGATTTCGGTGTTACCGCAATAGCGTGTACACCTTCATACCTATTGCATATCGCCGAGACTCTCGAAAATGAAAACCTGCTCGGACAGATAAAGCTTAAGAGCGCAGTCTGCGGTGCGGAACCCTGGACCGAAGCCATGAGACTTCAGATCGAGGACAGACTTCACATCAAGGCTCATGATATTTACGGCCTTTCAGAGGTTATGGGACCCGGAGTGGCCTGTGACTGTGAATTCCATCAGGGACTTCATATCGCAGAGGATCATTTCTATCCCGAGATCATCGATCCTGAGACACTTGAGCCGCTTGATGCCAACCAGCCCGGTGAGCTCGTGTTCACGACCCTTACGAAGGAAGGACTTCCTCTCTTAAGATACAGGACCAAGGACCTTACATCCATCTCTTACGACAAGTGCGAATGCGGAAGAACGAGCGCAAGGATCAGCCGTTTCAAGGGAAGATCCGACGACATGCTCATCATACGCGGTGTCAATGTATTCCCTTCTCAGATCGAAGCTGCGCTGCTTGAGATGAGCGGAACGACACCTCATTACATGATGATAGTCGACAGGACCAATAACCTTGATACCCTTGAAGTCCAGGTTGAGGTTGAAGAGAGATTCTTCTCCGATGAGATCAGGGAACTCGAGAATCTTTCAAAGCAGATCGCGCGCACGATACAGATGGCTATCGGACTTGCAGTCAAGGTAAAGCTCGTAGAGCCCAAGACGCTCGAGAGATTCGAAGGCAAGTCAAAGCATGTTATAGATAACAGAAAACTTATATAAGGAGGGTGCAGTATGAAACAATTATCCGTTTTTCTTGAAAACAGGGAAGGTCGCCTTGAAGAGGCTCTCGGCATCCTCAAGGATCAGAATATCAACATCATCTCGATGAGTGTCGCGGATACCGCCGACTACGGAATGCTCCGTCTTATCGTTAACGATGTTGAAAAAGGCAAGGAAGCCCTTCAGAAGGAAGGCTTCTCGGCACATTTTTCGGAGGTTGTTGCAGTAAGGCTTCCACATGTTGTGGGATCGCTCCATGATGCACTGAGCAGCCTTTCAAAAGCGGGCATCAATATCGAATATCTTTATGCTCTGTGCACAAAGACCGATGAAGCCGCTATAGTAATAAAGCCTTCGGATAAGGACGGAGCAGTTAAGGCTCTCACCGATGCGGGCTTTAAATTCTTTACGGACGGAGATCTGTTTTAAATGAAGTTTTCACGGGATCTTATTAAAGAATTCCTGTTCAAAAAGCCTTTTTTCAAAAGGTTTGCACTAATGCTCATCGGCGTAACAGTCATGGGCATTTGTGTTTCTGTGCTCAAACTGACGCACCTCGGAACGGATCCGTGTTCGGCCACGAACTACGGGATATCCCATCTTACGGGGCTTAGCTTCGGAAACGTACAGGTCATAGTTGCTTCGATCCTTCTTGTCATAGTACTCATCTTTGACTGGAAAAAGCTGGGGCTTGGGACGATAGCCAATATGCTCGTTGTGGGATATGTCGCCGACTTTACGACGTATTTCACATCGAAGGTGCTTGGGATCGAGACGATAGAGCGGCTCTGGGTAAGGATCGTGGTGATGCTGATCTTTTTGACGATATTTATTTTTGCCGTTGCCCTTTATATAAACTCGGGGCTCGGAGCTTCTGCTTACGATGTGCTCCCCTACATCATACACGAGAAACTCTGCAAAGCATTTAACAAGACGATCCCGTTCAAACTCGTAAGGACATTTTACGACGGCTTTTTTGCACTGGTGGGTTTCCTTATCGGGGGCGAGACGGGCGTGATCACGGTCCTGATGGTACTTACCCTTGGGCCCGTCATAGTCTATGTGGCGGCTTTCGTTGAAGGCATGCTTGGCTTAAAGAATGAATGACAGAAACTATCAAAAAGAACTCGAAAGTCTCATAGGAGTTTCGGATAACCGCGGTAAAAGGCTTCTGCTACACAGTTGCTGTGCACCGTGCAGTTCCTATGTCCTGACTTACCTGAGTTCTTTTTTTGATATCACCGTTTTTTACTACAATCCGAACATAACGGAGGAAAAAGAGTACCTGCACAGGGTGGCCGAGCAGAAAAGGCTTATTGATACCCTGAACTCGGACGGTTTCGTGCCAGAATGGTCGGCGGTCGATATGGAAAGGATCCCGATAAAGTTCATCGAGGGTGAACATGATACGGCTTCTTTTTACGAAGCCGCAAAGGGACTTGAAGATGCTCCCGAGGGCGGCAGCAGGTGTGAACGCTGTTTTTATCTCCGACTTAAAAAGACCGGGGAACTTGCGCTCAGGGAAGGGTTTGACTTTTTTACCACCACGCTGACGATAAGCCCTCTAAAGAACGCAAAGCTCATCAATTCCGTGGGCGAAGCCGTAGCGGCTAAACTCAATGAAAGAGCCGCTGATGTCATGCGACCTGATGATAAAATTGATGATAATGCACTTATGTGGATGCCTTCGGACTTCAAGAAAAAGGGCGGATATGCCCGGTCCATCGAGCTTTCCGCAAAATATGACCTCTACCGCCAAAATTATTGCGGATGTGAGTTTTCGATGAGGTAGACAGATATCTGAAAGACAGGAAATTCGAAAAGAAAGCCCCTATCATATTTTTGCCATCGTCCTTGTCCTGGTGATAGCGATCGTGGTGATCTTTTTTTTGACTCCCGGCTTCACGAAAAATGTCCTGGGTTACCGGGTGTCGTTTGAAAAGCTCACGGATATGGTCAAAGAGTCCGCTGATAAGAACAGGACATCAAAGACGGATAAAGAACCTGAAGACAAAGAAACGAAACCGGAGTTTAAGGATGAAGCTCTCCCCCGGATAGGTATCTCTTTACCTACCGCAGACCTTCGCAGATGGAAGATCGACGGAGACCTGATGGTGGGAGAACTTAACGCAATGGGTTATGACGCAGCGGTTTCCTATGCGGCAAATGATATCGTCACACAGGTTGAGCAGATAAGCAACTTTATAAATGAGGGCTGTGAAGTACTCATTGTCGCAGCCATCGACGGAGATTCACTCGGGGAGGTCATGTTTGATGCCTCGCTGCACGGTATCCCCGTGATCGCTTATGACCGCCTTATATACAATACGGATGACGTTTCATACTACGTTACGTTTGATGAATACCTGGTCGGTGTATTGCAGGGAAGATATGTCGCGCTGGCACTCGATCTTGAAAATGCCGAAGGGCCGTTCAATATAGAATTCACGGCAGGAAATCTGAGTGATGATAATTCGAAGTATTATTACAACGGAGCCAGAGATGCCCTGCACAAATATATTGACAGCGGGGTTCTTACGATAGGATCGGATCAGATGAGGTATGCGGATGCGGCAACCGAAGGATGGTCGACCGAAGAAGCGAAGACGAGGGCAGCCGGGATAATCGAAGATTTTTACAGTGACGGAACTTTCGTTGATGCATGGATATGTTCAAATGATTCCACGGCTCTCGGAGTTATAGAGGCTCTTGAAGAAAACTATGACGGAGAATACCCTGTCGTAACCGGGCTGGACTGTGATCTTGCGAACGTTAAGAAGATCATTGAAGGCAAACAGGCCATGTCGGTATTTAAAGATAGCAGGATCCTCGCGCTGCGCACGGTGCAGATGGCGGATCAGATCGTCAGCGGGAAAAAGGTCGATGTGAATTCGTATACCCGATACAATAACGGAGTAAAGACTCTCGAAGCATACCTTTGCGATCCCGTATTTGTCGATGCCGATAATTATGAAGAGGCCCTGATCGATCCGGGTTACTATTTCGAGGAAATGCTAAGATAGGCTTAAGGGCTCTTTTCCTGTGCTTTGACGGGAAGATCATAAGCCTGTTACTTGTGCTGTGACGGAAATGAGTTTATACTTAATCTATTGATAGATCGCGCTATTTAGGCCGGAAAGTTGTTTATGGAAAACGGTTCGAAAAAGAAAAACCATAATTTGATACTTCTTATCTTTACGATTTTCTATCTGGTCATCCTCGGAGTCGGCCTGTATGTAAGATATCTTTTGAAAACGCATGATTATGATGCGGGCAAGGTCATCGATATCTCGCTGGCTGTCGTAATGGTACTTTTTGCGATAATCATCTTTATCTCGATAACGATAATCTCTGTCATAAACAAAAAAAGAGATGAGCTCGAAGAAGAAGCAAGGCATATCGAAGATGCCGAAGAGGCAAACCGTGCAAAAACGGATTTCCTTGCCAACATGTCGCATGAGATCCGCACTCCGATAAATTCAATCCTCGGAATGAACGAGATAATAATGCGCGAGACCGAACAGGAGTCCATCGCCGAATATGCAGAAGATATCAAGGGCGCGGGTGAGACGCTTCTTTTCCTTATAAACGATATCCTGGATTTTTCAAAGATCGAATCGGGCAAGATCGATCTTTACGAAAAAGAATATGAATCCGCAGCTTTGATCTATGACCTTAACAACATGATCGAAGTAAGGGCCAAGAATAAGAAACTTGATTATGTCGTGAAGGTTTCCGATAATATCCCGGCAGTACTTTACGGCGATAAGAACCGCGTACAGCAGATACTGCTGAACCTTTTGACCAATGCGGTCAAATATACGGATGAAGGTTCGGTAACGCTTGAGGTCAACTGGGACATCGATGCGCAGGCACTTGTGGCCGATGTCATCGATACCGGTAAGGGGATAAAGGATGAAGACAAAAAACTGCTCTTCGAGAAGTTCAAGAGAGTAGATCTTGACAGCAACGTGAACATCGAAGGAACCGGCCTCGGACTTACGATATCCAAGATGCTCATAGATAAGATGCACGGATCGATAGATTTTACTTCCGAGTACGGCAAAGGTTCAACCTTCAGCGTTATGATCCCTCAGGAACCTGTCGGAAACACACTCATCGGGGAATACAAAAGACCCGTGCGTAAATACAAGAAATATCAGGGCAAGTTTACCGCTCCCGAGGGAAAGATACTTGTTGTCGACGATACCAAGACGAATCTCACGGTCATAAAAGGTCTGCTCAAGAATACACAGCTTAATATCGATATAGCAATGGACGGTCCGACGGCCCTTGATATGGTAAGGGATAAGACTTACGATATTATCTTCCTTGATATAAGGATGCCCGGAATGGGCGGTGACGAGGTACTCGAAAGGATAAATAAAAGCGGCATCAGAAAGGGCGTTCCGATAATAGCACTTACCGCCGATGCACTTGCACAGTCGAGGGAAAAATATCTTGCGATGGGATTTACGGGATATATCTCAAAACCCGTCAAGCCCGAAACGCTTGAAACGACCATCATCGAGTTCATGCCGGACGGCAAGATACACTTTGCCGATGGCGGCAAAAAAGAAGGCAGCATAGAGCGTACACAGGTCAGCGGTCTTTTCCACCATCTGGGCGGATATATAAATACCGAGAACGAACCCGCCTTAAAGAGCATGCTCGGGGCTCTGGACAAGTACGAATTCCCCGACGAATATCAGGGACAGTTCAATCAGCTGAAAGCGGCCTTTGAATTACGTGATTACGACAGAATGAAAGAAATATTTGCTTCGATAAATATAAATGCTCCCGAATAATGACGGGAGCATTTTTTCTACATCTTCTCGGGTGCTTCGAATCCGAGGATCCCGATACAGGTTTCTATGATATCCCTTGTGAGCTTCAAAAGACCGATGTAGCTTTCTTTTTTGGCAGCATCTTCTTCGGTCGCTATCTTTACCTCGTGATAGAAACGGTTGAAAGTATTGGCCGTTTCATATATGAACGCGCATATCCTGTTGGGAGCGATCTCCGTAACGGCGCTCTTTATCATCGCATTGAATCCGGAAAGCTGGAGCATCAGAGCCTTCTGGGCACTTTCATAACATCCGCCGGGAGCGGCCTTTTCAATATCATAACCTTCTTCCGATACACGGTTAAGGATAGATTTAATCCTTACGGTGGTGTAAAGGATATAGGGGCCGGTATCACCTTCGAACGAAGTGAATTTGTCCATATCGAAAATGTAATCCTTGGCGGGCTGGTTTGAGAGGTCGCCGTACTTTATGGCGGCAAGAGCGACTGTCCTTGCGATCCTGCGGGCTTCGTCCTCCTCCATCTGCTTTGACTCCATGATCCTTTCATAGGTCTTCTCATTTATGTCGGAAACGAGCTGTTCAAGACGCATCACTCCGCCTTCACGTGTCTTGAAGGCATGACCGTCCTTGCCGTTGACCGTACCGAATCCGATATGAACAAGGTCGACATCGTCGCCTATGAGCTTACTCTTTCTCGCTGCACGGAATACCTGCTCGAAATAAAGGTCCTGTCTTTTGTCCGTGAGATATATCATTCTGGTGAGAGGATACTTTTTCACACGGTCCATGATCGTCGCAAGGTCCGTCGTGTTATATAAAGAAGCACCGTCGGACTTAATGACGATACAGGGAGGCATTTCCTTTGTATCGGAATCTTTTTTGACATCTATGACCCATGCGCCTTCGGAAAGATGCATGTAATCGTTCTTCTTAAGATAATCTATCATGTCGGGGATGATATCCTGGACATCGGATTCCCCCTTCCAGAGTTCAAAATGAACATCCAGCGAATCGTATATTCCCTTCATGTTGGATACGGATATCTCCATGATGCTCTTCCAAAGGGCCCTGTATCCGCGATCGCCGTTCTGGAGCTTAAGTGTGGCTTCCATGGCTTTTTCCTTGTAGGCGGGATCTTCCTTTGATTTGGAAGAAGCCGTGGGGTAAAGCTCTCCGAGTTCGGCTATCGTAACCGGCGCTTCCGCGGGATACTCGCCGTCGAAGTTTTCGTCGAAATATGGAAGATCGGGCTTGCGTTCCTTAAGTTCCGTGATGACGAGACCCATCTGAAGACCCCAGTCACCCATATGAATATCGCCTATCGCTTCATAGCCGGCATATGAGCAGAGCCTTTTTACCGCTTCTCCGATGACCGCCGAGCGGAGGTGTCCGACGTGAAGGGCCTTGGCTACATTCGGTCCGCCGTAATCGACGATGACTGTCTTTTTCTCAACTTCTTCATATCCGAACTTGGGTTCCTTTGCCATGTCGGCGATGTAATCTGACACAAATGAAGGACTTACCTTGAGATTAAGGAATCCGGGCATTACCGCTTCAACGCTGTCAAATACGGAACTGCCTTTGAGCTTCTCTGCGACCTTGTTTGCTATCTCTATCGGAGCGACCTTATATTTCTTTGCTCCTGCCATAGCTCCATTGCACTGGTATTCGCAAAGATCGGGGCGGTTGGACACCGTGACGCGTCCGAGCTCTTTATCATAACCTGCCTTTTCAAAGGCATTCTGCATTTCTTCGCTTATAAGTTCCAAAAATTCTTTCATATGTTCCTCTTTCCTATTTATATTTTTCGTTCCATTCGTCTCTCGGTATGGCTATGACACTGTCCTTGCCGTAATAGTTTCTGGTGACCGTGTTGTCGTATTGTTCGGGATCGTCCGTAAGGGGAAAACTCATGTACGGTCCCTGATATTCGTTCATGACGGGGAGAACGGCATCCCTTATCGAATCATCCTCGAGGATCTTTAATCGTTCTTCCATCTGCGCACGATAATCATCGAGCGATCCGTCCGCGATATATTCGATGCACATATAGTCTGCACTGTTGCCGATAAGATGCCTTGAAAGGATCACCATGATGACCAGGAGCGATACCAGGCCGACAGGGCATATCTTTTTCAGTCTCGTACGGACGTCGTTATTTGATTGTAATACAAAACCTGTCAAATATACAGTTATGATCGCAAGCGAAAGATAAAAAACAATGTGATAGGTATCGGGAACGCCTCCCGAAACGTCCACGCCGACATATATCTCAGGCATTCTGACGCCGCAGTTTATAAGGAACGTACTCAGTATGACATAGATAAGCTCCTTCAGGCTGATCCTGTGAGATATCTCCGCTGAGATAAGGATGAGTATAAGGATCAGTAAAACAAAAGCGGTCGGACGGACACTGATGAAATTATCGAATATACTCTTAAAAGTATCTTTAAAGGAGGTAAAGACGGTG
>JAIKZO010000076.1 GCA_024682115.1 Lachnospiraceae bacterium | reverse complement strand
TGGTGCGGGAAGTATAAAGTTCGGAAGACAAGCTGGAGTGGCGGCAGCAAAGACCGTAAGACAACCGTTTCGTATGAGGAAAAGGATATCGTCGAACCTTCAGATCTTATGACGTTAAAGAATACCGGAGAAGCGATTCTCATAACTCCGTATGGTTACAGCAGGGTTAAGAAGGTTCCATATTACGAGGACAAGGTTCTGAAGCCTATGGCAGATGAAATTGTCAAATATAACAAAACTATCAGCGATATGTAATTTGACGCCGTTTATGCAGTGGGAATGCTCTCACCGCAGGCATTCAAAAATATAAAGAAAGGAAAAGGTGAACATTATGGAGTACAAGAAGATTACGTTGTTGCAGGGGATTGTGGTAGTTTCCGATGATTACATTCCTGTCGATCAGACAAAAACCGAATCATCGAACTATGCAGGTATCGTTGCTGAAAAGAACGGTACATTACCTCACTATCTGGTGTTTTCTGATAAGCCTATCAGCGATTATTCCGTAGAGGATGAAGATGGGTTGTACGAACTGCTGGGTAATCTGTATCCGGAAGTTGCAGAAGTCAGAAAACAGGAAGTAGAAGCCATTTTTGAAGATGGCATCGTGGTAAATGCAGACGAATGGAAGGCGGCTCCCCGTATGGGACTGTTTCCCGTTCGTGAAGTGCAGGATATGAACAGTCTGTATTTCGATACAGGCATATTAAGAGACAAGGAGGATTAAGTTATGGAGTACGAGGTTTTTGTTAAGCAGTTTTTGGATGAATTGCAGCAGAACATGGCTGCACAGGGCGTTGAACTTCATCGCCAGGAAGTAACAAAGAATAATGGGGTGGTCAAGGACGGTGTTGCCGTTCGCTATCCCGATTCTCCTGTTGCTCCTACCGTGTATCTCGATGATTTATATGAGATGCATAAAGACGGATATTCCGTCAGCAATCTTGTGGATACAACGGCAGCTAATCTTGAAAGACATAAGAACATGGCTCCTGAGATGCCGGTTCTTACAACGGAGACCGCAAGGGAAAATCTTTACTGTGCAGTAGTAAATACTGCGGACAATGAGGAGATGCTTAAGAATGTGCCTCATGAGAAGTTGGAGGATCTTTCCGTGGTGGCAAGATTCAGAGTTGGTGAAGATGGCAGTTTTCTCGTTACAAACGATATCTGTAAAACATTACAGATGACTTCTGAAGAGGTAATGGAAGCTGCTCACGCCAATACCGACAGACAGGAATATAAATGCCAGAGTATGGGCGAAGTCATGCGTGATCTGATGTTAAAGGATGGTATGCCCGAGGAATACGCAGACGAGCTTATACAGATGCAGGGAGAACAGTGTCCGATGTGGGTACTTTCCAATGAATCCCGTGTGGATGGCGCTGTAGCCATTGCTTCTCAGGAGACGTTAAAGGCGGCTCACGAAAAGCTGGGCGAGGACTTTTATGTGCTTCCCAGTAGCCGTCACGAAGTGATCCTTGTACCGCAGAGCATGGTATCGGATGTTGAAGATCTTAAAACGATGGTGCATGAAGTTAACGCCACAGAAGTAAGCAAGGTGGATAAGCTCTCCGACAGTGTGTATCGCTTTAATGGAAGACACCTGACAATCGCAGATGCACAGTCAGAGAAGATAAGTGAAACATTAACAGAAGGTTTGTCAAAAGGACATTCCCACAGTCATTAAGGAGGAAAATGTTATGGAGAAGCAGCACAATATCGCAGATTACACAGATTTTTATGCAACTTTTGTCAGAATCAAGGACAGTGAGCCTCGGCAGGATTATATAGTCCTGCCGGACGGAAAGGATTCAGGTGAATCAGATGGAAAAGACAGGAAGCAATATAACTGATAAACCTGCATCTCAGGCTGATAAGGTCAAGGAAATAACTGATAAGTTGGAACAGGGAATAAAGGATTTATTTGAATCTGAGAAGTATATGAACTATCTGAAAGTAATGTCCCGATTCCACAATTACAGCTTTAACAATTCTCTCCTGATTGCTATGCAAAAGCCAGATGCAACATACGTTGCAGGATATACTTCATGGGAGAAAAACTTTGACAGGCACGTACAGAAGGGGCAAAAGGGGATTCGTATCCTTGCCCCTTCTCCATACAAAATAAAAAAAGATGTGGATAAGCTGGATCCCAATACTCAACAGCCTGTTATAGGAAGGGATGGAACTCCGTTGAAAGAAAGAGTGGAAGTAACTATCCCGGCATATAAGATAACCACAGTTTTTGATATATCACAGACAGAGGGACGGGAACTTCCCGAAATTGCCTCTGATCTGCAAAGTGATGTGAAGGGGTATAGCCGTTTTATGGAAGCCCTTAAGGCGGCATCCCCTGTTCCGATTGAAACAAGGCCTATTGAGGGCGGCTCTCACGGATATTATCACCTTGAAGACAAAATGATTGTCATTAGGGAAGGCATGAGCCAGCAGCAGACTTTGAAGACCTGTATTCACGAAATTGCACATGCGATATTACACGATAAGGATACGGGCAAGGAAAAGGATAATCTCCCTGATAGGCGTACCAAGGAAGTTGAGGCAGAGAGCGTTGCTTATACGGTCTGCCAGCATTTCGGAATTGATTCATCCGAGTATTCATTCGGATATGTCGCCGGTTGGAGTAGCGGGAAGAATCTCGAGGAGTTAAAGACCAGCATGAACACTATACGAGCTACAGCATCAGACATCATCAATTCCGTAGAAAAGAGTCTTTACAAAGCGAAGGAGCAGACAATGGATAAAGTGAATGAGCAAGTAAAGACGACGGAGCGAACGATAATGGTAAAACCGGAACCTGCATTGGCGATGGATGCGCCAAGAGTTAAGGTTCATGGGAGACACCATTGAGTGAACGATGGG
>JAIKZO010000043.1 GCA_024682115.1 Lachnospiraceae bacterium | reverse complement strand
GCTCTCGCGCGCTTCTTATAATCTGCCCGGATCTCATCGGCCCAGTTGCTGCGGTCAAGGCATTCATCAGCAAGATCTGCACTGCTGCAAGCCATTACTGAGCACACGGCTGATGAAACTCCGGCATAAACCTTCGCCGTGCCCATCTTATCATGGACATAATTGACGGCTCTTTCCTTCCTTACGCCAAGCCTTTGGGCTTCCGCAAAAGAGTCAATGTTCGCGCCGATAAAGATGAATTCCCATCCGTATTTCTTCTGCTGCTTTTTGACCATCTTACGGATCTGATCGTAAGAGTATCTCCTGCTGGCATTCTCCATTCCGTCCGTGGTGATCACGAATATTGTCTTCGCCGGTCTGTCTTCTTCTCTTGCGTACTTGTGGATATTGCCGATGTGGTGGATGGCTCCGCCTATCGCATCAAGGAGTGCCGTGCATCCCCTGACGAAATACTGCTCTTCCGTCATCTTCTCCACCTTATCAAGCGGGATCCTGTCATGGAGCACTTCGCATTCGTCATCAAAAAGAACCGTTGAGACCAGCGCCTCCTCACCTGTTTTTTTCTGCTTCTCCATCATTGAGTTGAAACCTCCGATGGTGTCCGCCTCAAGCCCGCTCATTGATCCTGATCTGTCCAAAATGTAAACGATCTCTGTTAAATTCTTATTCATGATAAACTCCTCTCTTTCTTAACTTCGGCAGCCCCGCGCCGCCTTTCCTTATCTGTTGAGGTCAGTTTATCATCCGGATCAAAAAATAAGGTCGCCCGGAAAGCGACCTTAAAAAATCACGTGATTATGCACTTCAGACCATGTTCTTCAAGCTGAATATCAAGCTCTATCATGTCGTATATCTCATGCTCTATGAAGTAGGAAAAGATGACATCCGTTTTATTCGCAGGAGAAAGAGCATATCCCGCCCTTGCAAGAAGATCCTTCGTCTCGTCCATATTTAGCTTTGCCCCGACGCAAAGGCACATGGCCGTCAGCTTGTTCGGATGATGATCCGGATTGTTCTTTATCTTGGAAAAAACCTTTTTATCAACGATAGCTCTTTTGTGAACCTCGGCGTTCGTCATGCCTTTGCTCTCAATAAGGAACATCAGATACTCGGAAAAAGAATCCGACATGTGCTTCATGCGCTCATCGAGCCTAGAGCCCAGATTCTCGATATCCAGATCATAATCTTCATCGGGTGCCATGGCTTCACATTTGGCAGCCGCAAATGAAGCGCCAAAGTACTGAGCCCCGGTATCCGCTTTTGGCTCTTTGGGCTCTTCCGGCTCCGGAATGTGCGATGCAGCCTCCTTCGCTTTCCTTCTGTTAAAAAGCCGCCTGGTTAAGCTTTCCCTCCTCCTTGAATAAGGACCGTCTTCGGGGGAACCTATCGGGACCGAGTCAAAGCACATGTCCCCGTATTCTTCCTCGCGCTTATTATCCACGTAATTGTGATCGATATAAGCTTCAAGGTCCGGGTATATCCGCTCTCCGAGCTCGGTGGCCTTAGTCCCGAAGACGACCAGGTAGATCAGCATATCATGGTACAAAAGAAAAACATTGATCTCATCAACGGCAATCCTCATGCCTTCTTCCTGAGGGTAACCGAAGCTTCCCGTTGCGATAAGCGGAAAAGCAATAGACCTTATACCATTCTCCGCAGCGATGCGAAGGCTGTTCCGATAGCAGTTCCTGAGTTTTTCTTCCTCTCCGCTTTCACCGTCGATAAAGGCAGGGCTCACAGCATGGATTATATAACTTGCGGGCAGGTCAAAGCCCGGAGTAATCGCAGCTTCGCCTTCCGCCATCTCACCGATCTCTTTACGCGCAGCGATGAGCTTATCGGCTCCCGCAGCCTTATAGATAGCCTTGTCACAGCCGGGTCCGACTTCTTCAAAAGTATCTACCGCGTACCTGCTTGCAGTATTTACTATGGCATCGCAATGCATCCTCGTTATGTCGTTACGAACTATCTTAAATGGCATATTCCTACCTCTTTGCAACAACCTTATCTAAATGTGCGTTTTTGTTCGCGTATGATATCTTTTCCAACAATTCTTCATAATCAACGAGGTTGGTTCTGGCGGATTCGGGATCCGCGGATATGATCGACCTGCTGCCTTCATCATAATCGTAGGCGTATTCTTCTTCCGTACTATAATCCTTAAGATACAGATAACAGGTTCCGTCCTCCTGCGTATAATCGTTTAACGCAAAATCATACCCGTATATATAAGTCTCCGTATCCTGCCACCAGTCATCTTCCGTTTCTTCTTTCTTAACTTCAAACGGAATATAGGCGGAAACATTGATATCGGGATTCAGATTCCCCGTCAGGAGCCTGTAAAAAACATACAGTTCCTCATCGGCATATTGATAGTACACTTCAGGAGTGTCCAGCGTGTTATCAATGTGCAAAGTATAGCCATATCTGTTCATATCCTCGCCGACATCCTCAAAAGTCACATTGTACTTATCAAGAAGGTCATAATACTGCTTTCCGTTATAGCCGTGCGAATTCTTCCCGTCCTTTGTTATAAGGCTGATCACCCGCGCTTCCATTAATTCCTCCATCATTTCCTTATATTCCGGATCATCCGTTTCAGGGAAATTCGGAAACTTGGGATCATCGATATCAAATCCGTTGTATTCTATGGCAATACCTTCATCCAGGTCGTTTACAAGTAAAAGTTTAGTATATCCCAACATCGGCAGGGCGGCGATAAAGTGCGTGTTAAAAAGCCTTTCGATATCCCCTACTGTTTCCGGCATGTGTACTTTTACGCCGTCCGCATAAAAGCATCTTTGGTCAAAAACAGGATTATAAGTGCTTCCGGAAACAAATTCGCGGTCGTAATTTTGGAAATACAATGAATCCAATGTGAAATTCGGAAGGCCTTTATCTTCCTCTTCATCCCCTTTACCGTCTGCTTTATCCTCCTTATCGGGATCGTGCTTTGACGGCTTCTTGTCTGCATCGTCTTTTTCTTCTTCCCGTTCATCTTCCTCTTCATAGGAAGAATCATTCGCCGTCGTTCCGGCATCATC
>JAIKZO010000041.1 GCA_024682115.1 Lachnospiraceae bacterium | reverse complement strand
CCTTATAAGGATCAAGTTCTCTGAAGGTCAGCATCAGCGTGACCGCCAGATTGACGATTATCACCGCGACTATGAAAAAGTCGAATGCCCTGCTGGATATATCCGTCTTGTTTCCTATCTGAATGATGTCAAATATTCGTTTTTTGATCTTTTCCATACTTTTTCCATTCATTTCAACAACTTAAGGGCTGCTGCCCCGTAAAACATATATTGCTGCATGATCCCGGCATAGATGCCGTAATCTCCGAACGGGTTTCTCCCGTTATATTTTTGGTCAATGACCTTGTATATCCACGTATCTACCGGTGCCCTTCCGATTCTGTGATAACCGAAGAGCATAACGCAGTTGGCGACTTTATCGCCTACTCCCTTAACGGTCTTAAGAGTCACAAAAAGTTCTTCGTCGGAAAAACCATCCAGAGCATCCAGGTCAAGTTTCCCTGAACACACCCTTTCTGCCGCATCTTTTATAAACGGAGTCCTATAACCCAGGCCGCATTCGCCAAGTTCTTTTTCGGATGAGGTCAACAGAGCTTTGGGGGTCGGAAACGCACAAAGCGATCCGGTCTCAGGGATGTCCCCACATGAACCGTCACCGAGTGATTCCAGCTTTTCACCGAATCTTTCGCATAGTTTTTCTATGCAGCTTCTTATTGCGGGAATGCTCTTTCTTTGCGAGATGATAAAGGATATCAGCATTTCCCATTTATCCTGATTGAGTATCCTTATCCCGCAGCCCGCATCGGCGCATTCTTTTAAGAACTTATCCTTTGCGGGAATGCCGGCACGTATCGAGCTGTAATCGGTCTCGATATCAAAGTAATGCTTCCAAATCCCGTCCCATTCTTTTTTCGAGCAGGATAATTCATATTCCTCTCCGGAGATGTCCTTTATATAAAGGATATTCCGCCCGGTGATAAACCGATAAAGTCCGGGAGATATCTCACATGCCCTGAAACACTGTCCAGAGTTGGTTATCTTATAAAGATCAAGATCGTCTTTAACTGTTATCCGCATACTCTAATTATATTATATCCGGTTTTCTATTTCCATAAGTTGAACCGGCTGAACATTTAAAGCATTTGCCAGGGCGATCACATACTCCGCCCTTGCATGATTGATCGATTTTTGTCTCTGTTCGTACTGCTGAATGGTTCTGACCGGTATATCCGTTATCCTGGCCAGTTCACTCTGACTCAACCCGCTCTTTTCTCTATAAATTCGTAAATATGAATATATACGGTTCTGCTGGCGCATCTGATCGACTCTGTCTACAAAATGCATGATATCCATTTCGTGATATTTATCGTACATCAGGAGCATGGAGGATATGGGAACTTCTTTTTGCAGAGTATCAAAAGAGCATGCGCTGTACCATTGATAAAAAGCCAGTGCCCAGCCAACCCAGTATTCAGGAGTTTTTCCGTTATGATATATGCGCTCCAAAGGAGTATATTCACCCGTACACGCTTCTATTACCTTGAGAGCAAGTTCTATCCCGGATACACCTGAAATAACCCGGACGTTTCCCCTTCCGAATCTGTCAGCATATCCTGACCTTATAAACATCTGATGATAGTCTTCAAGCGAATATCCGAGAGTATATACAGCGTAATCAAAACTGTTGGCCAGTCTCTTACGGGCATCATTAAGATAAAGGTCATTGTAGGCGCGGATCATCAACCTTCACCTCCTCATCGATTATCCTGACCATATACAATTCTCCGCGAATATAATCATTCTTATTAAGATTACGATATGCCTCACGTGCTCTCTTATCCCGATCAGCCTTTTTTGCATACCATTCCGAAGACAGTACAGGTTCGCTGCCAATGAATCGCAGATTGTCAAATGCTTTTCTGCTCCTGATAAATATCTGCTCACCGAGCTCTCCCAGATGCATCGCTTCCGATAATTGTCTAACTGAGATAATGCCGTTTACAAAGTCATCAGCATATGAAAAGTAGCTGTCATCAGCCCTGTAACCTGTAATAATATCTATATCTTTGAGATTCAGAGAAAAATTATCATTCAGATATCTATAAGCTTCTCTCGATAGCGGAGTATCAAGTTCGAATCTTCTGTTTTGAAGCAGTATGGTGATCCAATGCAAAACACAGTAGTCTTCGGAGTTAAGGTTTATCATCTTCAAAGATGACGTGTTCAGGCTATACCTGTTGACATATCCGTCACGGTTCTCATCCACTGCCCACTCTCTGGCCATATCTATGTTTTCGGTACAGTAAAAACCCTGCCCGTAGTCGTTGTCTTTTCTCCCTTTCCCAAACAACGGTTTTTCCACTATATTCCCGGATCCGTGATATAATAACAATTTGCCCATATATACTCCTTCTTTTCTTTATCATTATACTCCCTTGGGAGTATATCGTCAACGGGCACAAAAAAGCCCCGGCCGAATCGACCGAGGCCTTTGAAATTGTATAAATGGACCGCAAACCCCGTCCCTGGGGGTCACACTATAGGCCAAAGGGGAAATGGACCGCAAACCCCGTCCCCAAGTTCCATTCCGTCAGCGGGCAGCAAGGACTTCCTCGAATTTAACTCCGTATCCGTGGGTGTCGTCATCAAGAGTCTGCTTAATGCACTTAACGATGAACTCACACGCATCTTCCAAAGCTTCCTGCATTGACTTTCCGGTCATGAGGTTAGCGATAATGATGCTCGAGAAGATATCACCCGTACCGTGATAGTTACGCTCGATCTTCGTCGTAAAGTATGAAGTGGTCTCGCCTGTCTTGCTGTTATAGGCAACGGCTCCGATCTTTCCTGCTTCATAAGATACACCCGTAAGGATCGCGATCTCGGGGCCCATATCCGTAAGACCCTTTAAGATATCCTTAACCTGGGCTTCATCAGGGCTCTCGTTATAAGGAATATCAAGAAGGAATGCGGCTTCCGTAAGATTTGGAAGAACGATATCGGCTTCTCTCGTGATGGATCTCATTCCTTTTACGATGTCCTCGTTAAGAGCAACGTAAAGCTTGCCGTAGTCAGCCATGGCGGGATCCACGATAAGAAGGCCGTTCTCATTAAGAAGGCTCTTCTGCATATCCTTTACCATATCAAACTGACGTACATCTCCGATATAACCTGTATAGATTGCATCAAATTTGATGTTTTCATCTACCCAATGCTTTATGATCTTAGGCATCTCCTCGGTAAGGTCATGAACCGTAAATCCCGTAAAACCGCCCGTGTGGGTACTTAAGATCGCCGAAGGCAGGATCGCAGTTTCTATACCGTATGCCGATAAAGTGGGCAGAGCTACTGTAAGAGAACACTGACCGTAACATGAGATATCCTGCACAGATACAATTTTTTTAGACATAATATTCTCCTCCTCAAGGTATTACGTATATGTTTAGCACATATCACCTATTAAGTCAATAGGTTTTTGCGGATCACTCAGTTATAATTCCTTGCGCCGAATATCGAAGAACCTACTCTTACGAGCGTAGCGCCTTCTTCTATCGCAACTTCGTAGTCTCCGCTCATTCCCATGGACAGTTCTTTTAACGAAAGCTTATCCGCCATGTTCTTAAGGGATCTGAAGTACTGTCTGTTATCCTCCGGGTTCTCGGTATAGGGGGCAACACACATGAGACCCGCTATCTTAAGTCCCGGAAGCTTTGATATCTCATTAACGAGCTCTTCACCCTCTGTCAACGTTCCGCCGAACTTACTTGCTTCTCCGGCTATGTTGACTTCAACGGTGATCGTGACCGTAACATTCTTCTTTAGCGCTTCCTTACTTATCTCTTTGGCCAGTTTCAGCGTATCCACGCTGTGTATCATATATACTCTTCCGACTATGTACTTTACCTTATTGGTCTGAAGATGGCCTATCATATGCCAGCGGATATCTTCGGGGAGCGAATCCATCTTTCCGACTAGCTCCTGCACATGGTTTTCCCCGAAATCCCTGACACCGGCATCATAAGCCTCCATCAGCATCTCATTCGGTTTGGTCTTGCTGACCGCGACCAGCGTGACATCCTCATAATTGCGGCCTGCTCTATCGCAGGCCGCTTTGATGTTTTCGGTAACAGTTTTAAGATTTTCTTTTATTTCCATCTTTTTCATCCATGAAATGAACCCCTAACCCCGTCCCCAAGGGTTCATCTGAACTGGCCGGTATCTATTCCGCCGGCACTGCAATGTTCAAGGTGATATTCCTTGAGCATCTTTGCATCGCATATCTGACGATGCTCCATCTGCTGTCCGAACATGATATTTGCCCGGTATAAAGCCCTCTTTTCCTCACGGAGTTCTTCCGCAAGCCAGTCGCTCTCCCGGTTTTCCATAAGCGTATGCGTTGCTCTCTCGGCACGGTATGTACTGTGAGGGACGCCGCCCTGGTAAACACTCGTAGCTCCGCCTGACGGGGGCTTGGTCCCGTTCCTGTAGGTGCTTACCGAAGGATGGGGCTTTTGAACGGTAGCAGGTGCGATCGGACCGTTACCGGTCGTCGAAGACTGGCCCTGACCGCCTCCGTTTAATGTGCCCTTTTTCTTCGCGATCCTGATGATAACGGTAGATATGATTATCACCCATAATAAAGGAAAGAATGCTTCCATGGTCTCCCTCCTTTATCCGGTTATTTCTTGATCGTCTCTGTTATAGCGGCAACCGTTCCCGCAAGATTAGCTATATCGGAAGGAACAACGATCTTGGTCGCCTGTCCGTTAGCCATATTCTCAGCAGCCTCAAGTGATTTGATAGTAAGGTATTCCTTTGAAGGATTGGCTTCGTTGATAAGTCTGATACTCTCGGCTCTTGCCTTCTGGACTGCGAGCAAAGCTTCGGCTTCACCCTGTGCCTCACGGATCGTCTTTTCCTTAACGGCCTCAGCCTTAAGGATCGCTGCTTCCTTTTCACCTTCCGCAAGTGTGATGGCTGACTGCTTTTCACCTTCCGCGGTAAGGATCTTTTCTCTCTTTTCTCTTTCAGCCCTCATCTGCTTTTCCATCGCTTCACGGATGGTTGCGGGCGGCTGGATGTTCTTAACTTCGACACGGCTTACCTTGATGCCCCACTTATCGGTAGCTTCGTCAAGGATGCTCGTGATCTGGCCGTTGATACTGTCTCTTGATGTAAGAGTTTCATCAAGAGTCATTGAGCCGATGATGTTACGAAGTGTTGTAGCCGAAAGATTCTCGATAGCGGCTATCGGACGCTCAACTCCGTATGTGAAGAGCTTTGCATCGAATACCGAGAAGAATACGACCGAGTCTACCATCATCGTAACGTTATCCTTCGTGATAACGGGCTGGGGCTCGAAGTCCGCAACCTGTTCCTTTAATGATACCTTCTTAACTATCCTGTAAATGATGGGGATCCTGAAATTAAGTCCCGCGCTCCATGTAGCCGAATACTTACCGAAGCATTCGATGACCCATGCGCTTGCCTGAGGTACGATGCTGATACATCTTATGAGCATGATGAGCAAAAGTACCAGGACAACTATCAAAATAATGATTCCTGTTTCCATATTGTCTCCTTTCCCTTTCACCGCGGTATATAGTCTGTTTCCGCGATGCCTCTAAACAAGAAGTATACCATTTTCGCCGCTATAATTCTATGGCCAAAACGTACCACAGCCGTTTATGAAGCGATGTCATCAAGCTGCGATGTGTAAAGCTTATAATAAGCACCCTTCTTTGCCATGAGTTCATCATGTGTGCCGGCTTCAAGGATACCGCCGTCATCTATGTACATTATCCTGTCACAATTCCTGATAGTAGAAAGCCTGTGAGCGATGATAAAGGACGTCCTTCCTTTCAGCATCGTATCAAGTCCCTTCTGGAGGGCTTTTTCGGTCTGAACGTCAATGCTCGAAGTAGCCTCATCAAGCACCAGGATAGCCGGGTCGCTGATAAGCGTTCTTGCAAAGGAAACGAGCTGCTTCTGGCCCTGTGAAAGGAGCGATCCCCTCTCTCTTACCTCACTCTGGTATCCGTCGGTAAGCGTTCTTATGAACTCGTCGGCGCAGACCAGTCTGGCCGCTTCCACTATCTCGTTATGGGAAGCGTCCAGCTTTCCGTATCTGATATTATCCTCTATCGTTCCGGAGAAGATGAAAGGATCCTGAAGCATTATTCCCATCTGGGAACGTAATGACTTAAGTGTCACTTTTGATATATCCTGACCGTCGATAAGTATCCGCCCGCTGTCAAGGTTATAGAATCTCGATATCAGATTGACTATCGTACTCTTTCCGGCACCGGTAGGTCCTACGAGTGCGATACTCTGACCGGGCATGACATCAAAGGATACGTTATGAAGAACTTCCTTGTCTTTTTCATATGAAAAAGAAACATTCTCGAAGGTGACCTTTCCTTTGATCTCCGGCATCGTGACCGCATCGGGCGCATCGTCGACCGTGACCTCTTCGTCCATGGTCTCAAATATACGCTCAAGGTATGCGATGTTGTTTATGAAGTTATTGAAGATGTTACCGAGGTTCATGATAGGCTGCCAGAAACGGGCCGCATAGCTCGAAATCGCAACTATCGTTCCGACGGTCTTATTTCCCGTTCCGAAGATGATGAGTCCGGCAACAAAGATCGCACCTCTTATAAATACCGCTATCGTATCGATACCGGGCCATACAAGGTTTGAATACCGGACAGCTGTCATCCAGGTCCCGCGGCAGTCTTCCGTAAGATCGTAGTAGATCCTCGCATTTTCATCTTCCCTGGCAAACATCTGGGTGACCTTTGCCCCGACAATGTTCTCCTGAAGATAAGCGTTCAGGTTTGAGTTCTTATTTGAAACAGCCTGCCATGCCTTTCTCTGACAGTTCTTCATCCACAGCATGAAAACCGCGAGTATGGGTACTCCGCAGAGCACGACCAGCGAAAGCTGCACATCGACCGAGAACATGAATATTATTATGAAGATAAGGTTCAGCACCTCGAGTATGATGTTTATCAGCCCGTTGGAGAGCATATCGGATACCGAATTGACGTAGTTAACTACTCTTATAAGTATCTTTCCGTGCGGTCTGTCATCGAAATACTGGAAGGACAGTTTCTGAAGGTGCGCAAAAAGATCCTTCCTTATATCGTAGATTATGTTCTGCGAAACCTTTATCATCAGCTTCTGTCTTATCGTGGTAAAGATAACGCTGATAACATAAACCCCGACAAGAAAAGCACAAAGAACGAGCAGCATCTTAAGATCCTTATTTGGGATGACCTCATCGAGTGCCTTCTGTGTGATAACGGGTCCGAAAAGCGCGGTAGCTCCGCCTATGGCACTGAACAGGAATGCCAGGAGCATTTTTTTCAGATATTTTTTTATGTAGGAAGATGCCCTTAATAAGTGTCTGATGTCAAAAGGTTCTTCCAGATTTTCATCCCTGCGGTAGGTATTTTTCTCAGCCATCAGATCACCTCCCCCGTCTGCAGGCATACCAGTTCGTAATAGTAGCCCTTCTTTCTAATGAGTTCTTCATGCGTGCCGTCTTCGGCAATACTTCCGTTCTTTAAAACGAGTATCCTGTCGGCAAACTTTGTCGTAGAGATCCTCTGAGCGATTATTATCTTCGTGCATTCAAAGTCAAGGTTGCGCAGTGAATGCTGGATCTCTTTTTCGGTCTCCATATCGACCGCCGATGTAGTATCGTCAAGTATAAGGATCGAAGGCTCGACCGCGAGCGCCCTTGCAAGAGATATCCTCTGCTTCTGTCCGCCTGATAATCCGACGCCTCTTTCTCCTATGATCGTATCGTATCCTTCCGGCATCTTTGAAATAAAATCAGATGCGGCGGAATACTTTGCAAACTTGATTATCTGATCAAGGCTCATATGAGCAACACCGTAAGCGATGTTCCCTTCAATCGAATCCGAATAAAGAAGGACATCCTGGGTTGCAAGTCCGATGTTCTTTCGAAGATCGGAGAGTTTATATTTTCTTATATCCACATCATCGATGAGGATATGTCCACCCGTAGGCTCATAAAAGCGCGGGATCATCTGGATAAGGCTCGTTTTTCCGCATCCGGTCTCACCCATTATGGCTATGGTCTGTCCTGGTTCGGCAACAAACGAGATATCGTTAAGGACATTTACATATCCGTCAAGGTATCTGAACGAAACATTTTGGAATTCGATCTTTCCCTTAAAGCGTTCCGGATGATCGATGGCATCGGGAAGATCCTTTATGCCGGGCTCGGAATAATAGATCTCCATAACCTTGTCGGATGCTGCCGCAAAACGCTGGAACTCATTCATGATGTTCCCTAAAAGTCTCATCGGAACGGCAACAGCCCACATAAGTCCCGAGAACGATACATATTCGCCCATCGTAAGGCTTCCGTTTATTATAAAGATACCGCCCACGAGAAGAAGGACCACCGGAAGGATGTTGGCACAGGTCTCGACGTAAGGGAAGAACTGAAGCCATATCATGTTCGTAGCCATGTTGGTATCCTTGTAGTCGGTATTTACTCCGTCGAATTTTTCTATCTCGTGATCTTCCGCGGCAAAAGCCTTTACCACCCTGTTACCCGAAATATTCTCCTGAGCATCCGTGTTCATGTGAGCGAACTTTTCCCTTAAAGCTGCATGGAAAGGAGCGACTTTCCTTTTAAAGAAGACGATGAGTATCAGGATAAAAGGCGCGATAAGAAGGATGGAAAGCGCAAGCCTTACATCCATTATCACAAAGTAGATCGCACATGCTCCGAAAAGCGTGATCGACTCTATGACCGCTCTTACGACCCATGCGATATTATGTCTTACGGCATCAAGGTCACCGGTCATCCTGGTCATCAGGTCACCTGTCCTGTATTTTCCGTAAAAAGTCATATCCTGACGCTGTATCTTGTCGTAAAGGAAATTACGGATGCTGGAAAGTACTGACTGTGAAACTCTTTCATAGCCCATACAGTCAAGATAGACCACGATGACTCTAAAGAGCGTAAGGCCTATCATCAAAATGAGCATCTTAAAGAAAATGTCCCTGTTTTCCGCGATGGTATAAGGGGCATTCGCAGATAAGAATCCGTCAACTATCCTGCCGGAAAAATAAGGCACGACAAGCTGCATCGAACTGTATACGATTGTTCCTATGATCGACAGGATAAAGGTCACGCGGTGTCCCCGCATGTTCTCCCATAACCAGCCGAACCTCGTTTTGGGATATTTTGAGTTCATGTCTTTTTACCTCATTATGTAAAAAACATTATATTCCGCAAACGCGAATAAGAATATAGTAATTTCGTTCCATTTTATAAATTTATTTCAAAAACAAGGACCCGGAACGATACGCTCCGGATCCTTTCTATCTATGATCACATGACTGTCATGGTATTTCTATACTACTCGTGTCTCAGCGCTTCGATAGGACTTAACTTTGCAGCCTTTTTTGCGGGATATATTCCGAAGAATATACCGACGGCACAGGAAAAAGCTGTTGCTACAAGTACCGTGATCGGGTCGACGGATGCTTTCATATCAAGTGCTCCGCATACGGCTATAGCTCCGAGGATGCCCAGGATTATTCCTATAACACCGCCTATGAGTGTTATGATACCGGCCTCAGAAAGGAACTGCCACATAATGGAATTCGTTCTTGCTCCCAGGGCCTTCCTTATTCCGATCTCCCTCGTTCTTTCGGTAACGGATACGAGCATGATGTTCATGACACCGATACCTCCGACGAGAAGCGAGATCGCCGCAACGAACGATACAAACACTGTAATGATGCTCATGATGCTGTTAAACTGTCCCGAAACATCCGTGAAATTCTGCATCAATATCTGATTCTCACCCTGACAGTGGTGCCTTGATTCAAGTATCTTCATTGCCTTGGCGGCTATCTCATTTGTATACTCGGCACCTTCCGAGTAGATATAGAACTGGTCTATCTCATCTATATAATATCCGAACTTATTTGACATCAAGGTCATGGGCACATCCGCGGTTATGTATTCGGAAGACCCTTGAAGCATCGACATAAGTGCCGAATTGCCGTCCTTTCTGACACCTACGATCTTAAGATCCTGGGATATCCCCCATATGGTCGCATCGAACTCCAGCCCTACGACATCATCCGTTCCGAACATCTCTTTGGCGGCCGTATCCGTAATGACACATACCGGTGCTCCCGAATCATAATCGTTCTGGTTAAAGTATCTTCCGTGAACCATGTCCTCCTTGGAGTTAAAATAATAGTCCGGTGTTCCGCCGTATAAGAGCAGGTCCTTGCTCACCTTCGGTGCGGTAACGGTTCCCCACGTGTTGATAACGGGCGAAGCTCCGAGGATATGGTCGATCTGGGCTTTTATGGCATCGATGTCTTCCCACGTCATGGATACATAGGTGTCCTTACGCGTATTATCAACGTAGAAAACTATCTGTCCTCCGGCCAGTCCGTCAAGCTGGTCATTAACCGTTTCACTCATTCCGTTACCTATGGATATTACCATGATGACGGATGTGATACCTATTATTATTCCAAGCATGGTAAGGATGGAACGTCCTCTGTTATGCCTGATGTTCATTATTGCTATCTTTATATATTCAAATATCTGTCCCATATTATCTCCGAGTGGACTAAATCTTATTATCGACCGGCAAACCTTTTATTCGGGAACCGCGGTCACTGCCATTCCTTCCTCAACATCATCCGGCTTGATCGTGAGTATCTGATCTTCGGTTCCGATACCCGAAACGATCTCGGAATCCATATCGTTTACAAGTCCGACTTCTATGCGGCGTTTTTCAACCGTCCCTTCATTTACGACATATACGAACGCTCCGTCAACATCGTAATTGATCTTGTCATTTGACACCCTGATAACATCGTTCTTCTCTCCCACAAGGACACTTGCCTTGGCCTCAAGTCCGAGTACAAGTCCGTCATCGGGATTAAGTATTTTGATCTGAGTGGCAACAACCGTGGATCCGCTCTGATTCTTTTCGGCCATCTTGTTTATATGAGAGATCTCACCTTCGTAGGTTTTGCCGTTAACCGTGATCGTGGCTTTCTGTCCCATGGAGATGTTTTCAAGATCTATCTTTGTTACATAAGCCTCAACAACAACGTTCTCAAGGCTCTCTATCGTAAGAACATCCGCATTCTTTGCAACAAGTCCGCCTTCGTTTACGTTAAGCTGTGTGATGACACCGTCAAAATCCGCCGTGACTCCGCCCTGTACTTCACCAAGGTTTTCAAGATTCTCTTCAAGCTCTATAACGGTGCTTTCATGATTTGCTTCAAGTTCGGCCTTGGCGCCGCTCGTCATTGCGGTATCCTGCGCACCGGTCTTCTGGCTCTTCATCTCCGTCTGATGTGTCTTAAGGTCATTAAGGATCCTCGTAGCTTCGGTAAGCTCATCCTGCATTTCACGGACCTGCGAATTATACTGCTGTTCGTAACTGTTTTCCTGGATCCTCTTTTGAAGCTCGGTATACTCTTCACTTCCCGGATAGTAATCGAGCAAAGACACCTGGAGCATTGCTCCTTCGTAGCTTAAAGATGCTTTTTTATCGTCTATCTTCTTTTGAAGATCATCGACATAGTTCTGCGCGAACTCTACCTGTTCGTCGAGTATCGAAAGGTTCGTGAGTGCCTCCGAAAGTTTGGAACCGGTCTTGTTGTTGGACTGGATCGAATTGTTGTAGCTTCCTTCCGCCGCATCCTTTTTAAGTTCGGCAAGCGTCACGCTCTTTTCAAGCTTTTCTTCGTCATATTTAAAAAGAACATCGCCCTTTTTGACCGAATCGCCGACCATGAAGTTCACTTCGGCAACCGTTCCGTCCACAAGTGAAAAATAAGTCTTCTTATCAAGTGATTTTACGGTTCCGCTCAGGTCTATCGTCTGCTTTACCGTTCCCTTTTCCGGGTTTGCGACCATGACTATGGGAGGTGCGCTCTTTGCGATCGCACTTGAGATCGCAATATATATGACGATCAGAGCCGCGATACCGCCTATGATGACCCACTTGAGCCATTTGTTGGGCTTTTTATCCTTATTCTTCTTTGTCTTCGCGGGAGTCTTGATATTGTTTATTTCCGCTGTGATATCTTCTCCCGTTGCAAGTATATTATCCGTACTCATTTCCTTACTCTCCCTGCTCCTCGTTCATTCTGTCTTCAACGATCTTTCCGTCCAGGATCCTTATGATCCTTTTGGCACTGGCCGCGATCTCATTATCGTGTGTGATGAGGATGACCGTTCTGCCGTCTTCATGAAGTCTTCTTAAGATCCCCATTATCTCTTTGGTCGATGCCGAGTCCAGATTTCCCGTGGGCTCATCGGCCAGTATTATCGGCGGTGCCTGTGCTATCGCTCTGGCTATCGCAACTCTCTGCTGCTGTCCTCCCGACATCTCGGAAGGTCTGTGCGAGCTTCTGTTTGCAAGCCCTACGATCTCAAGTGCCTTCTCGGCGAGTTCCCTTCGCTCCCTGACCCCGACTCCTCTGTATATCAAAGGAAGTTCCACATTTTCCAATGCGGTGAGGTTTGCGATCAGGTTAAAGCCCTGGAAGATGAATCCGATCTCTTTGTTCCTGATATCCGACTGTTCATCATCGGTCAGAGTCGAAACATCTTTTCCGTCCAGGATATAGGTCCCGCTCGTCGGAACATCGAGGCAGCCCAGCATATTCATGAGCGTCGATTTACCCGATCCCGAGTGGCCTATGATCGCCACAAACTCTCTTCTGTTGATATCCAGGGACACGTGGTCAAGCGCCCTGACTTCGTTTTCTCCGGGGTTATATATCTTACACATATCCCGGATCTGAATCAATTCATTCATGATCAACCTCTGATAGCATAATCACTGTACCACTGTACTAATCGAATAGTACACTAGTGTTGTATTGATGTCAAGCATTTTTTTATTAAATTTTTATTACGATCGATCCCGTCAGTCACGGCTTACCACCAGACCGCTGACTCTGGCCTTTATCGCAAGCTCCGTGCGGTTGGTGAATCCTGTCTTCTGAAGAAGATTAGATACGTGTGTCTTAACGGTATACTCCGTTACGTCACAGTCGACATCTATATAAACCGCAGATCCTTTGGCATGTCTGAAGGTGTTGGTAACGCTCTCCCTTATCGCTGCGGCAATGATCCTTATGTTGGTCCGCCAAAGCTGTGCTATCTCATCCGGGGTCCCTTTTCCCTGTTCTATATAATATCTTGATGCGGTAAGTCCCTTCCCGAGATCATCGTGGATACGGGCCTTTGCATCGAGCATCTCACGCTCGATTATCATTTCCGTGATGGATCTTCCGAGCGTAAGGAGCCTTTCTTTCTGTTCCTCGAGTCTGTTCCTGTTTTCCCTTAATTTTTCGCTAAGGGTATATTCGTCGGTAACATCAAAGCAGATAAGCTCATAAAGTTTTCTGCCTTTCAGGGATTTTTCGTTCTGCTCAAAGCTGTAAATCCTGCCGTTTTCAAGTTCGATCACGGGGGCATCGCCTTCGGATATCCTTTTTGAGCCGCCGGTCAGTTCTCCGTTGCGGACAAAATCATAAAGATCCGCTCCGTTAAGCACCTGGTTTCCGGTCAGTCTGTCGGCTATATCGCTCATCGCGGGATTTATGAACCTCACTACCCCGCCCGTATCATAATATAGCAACCCGTCGGGCAGAATATCAAGTCCCTGCTTTACGGAAGAGGGCAAAATATGTCTGCTGTTCCAATCTATCAGCTCTCTCCTTAAGATAACTGTGGCCGGGATAATGAGCAAAAGAACTGCACCGTATATTGTCGCGCGAGCATTCATAAACAGCTCCGGCAGCCTGATCGATCCGTACCCTTCATTCAACATGAACGCTATCTTTGTAGACCCGATCTGCACCAGAACAAAATACGCAAGAAGTGTCATGATCGAAAGCGACAGTGTGACCGGTCTTGCTATATTTCTGAACGAATATACGGTAAGGTACATATCACAAAAAAGAACGATGATGGCAAGCGTAACGACCAGCCTTAACAATAAAAGATCATCCATGGGCAGCCTCCTTTATTGTTATGTAAACCGTTCCGTCTTCTTCGTCATCATCCGGTTCTCCGAAAATGACTTTGTCTTCGTGGAGCAGGCCTATATCGGCGCACTCGTCCGTAAATTCCTCTCTATTAACCCTGTCAGGAATACTGATCACGGCTTTGATCATAAGATCATACCCATCTTCGGGCAATATCGTGATCATGACCGTGCTGCTTTTAAGTACGAGTGCCTCAAGAAAGCTTTCCAGTATCTCACATGCGTCAAGTGCGGAACGGACCGGGATCTGTTCATCTTCGCATGAAGAAAAAACGGAAGCCTCCGTACCGTATCCGAGCGAAAGGTATTCCAGTGATTCCTTTATCGCAAGCTCAAGCTCCCGCGATGATATCACGCTCTCCTTTTCTTTGTCCGGAGAGGTTTTGACATAAGTGTCATATTTGAGTATCTTTTTACATATGCTCCCATAACGCAGGCTCTTATGAGTTTTTGCTTAAAGGCATTCTCGTCACGGTCTCCGTTATCCTGCAGGATATCGTTTATGGTCTTTAACTTGGTCTTTAATCTTCCCGCGATATCATCGTATATCCTGTTAACGGCGTTGAATCTTTCACTTTCTTCTCTGATCCTCGCCTCTTCCATTAGTAGCGCATTTTCCTCGCTGAGCCGCTCTGCCGTCTCGCGAAGCTGTTCGTTTATCTCGTTTATCTGCGAAACGTCTTCTTCCCAGTATATATATCCGCCCGGTATCTTTCTTGAATGGATCTTGGTGTTACCGATGTTTATATCCTCATCCGCACTGTACCTGATCTCATCGGTCAACGGATCCTGAATGCAGGAACTGCTTATGGTGTTCTTGTCCTCATCCGTAAGTTTGGCGGATATTCCCGAGATCTCAAATATGTCCTCATAATCTATATTGGACGGGATCGTTCCGAACATGATGCACATCTCCCAGAATATGATGAACGCCATATTGGAAATCATGGGAAGCGTGAAAGGATATATTCCGAATATCCTCAGTTTGTCGGAAGGATTGATAAAAAGGACCGTATGCAATACCTGATGTGCGGTTATGACGACTACCGCTATAAGAAAGTGCCTTTTTCTTATCCTTTTAAAGCTCTTGTATAAGCACAGGAAAAAAGATGATACCATCATAAGATAGCACCATATGACATCAATGTAAAATACAGTTCCGTGCGAATAATCCTTAAGATTTGAAAGGTCTCCGTCCTTAAAGACAAAAACGAGCTGATGAAGATCATTTGACATGATGAGCGCCACGAGTGAAAAAAGAGATTATCCCCGGAACGATCATTGAAGCCTCGATCTTATTTTCTTTTTTGTCGACAAGAAGTGAGATGACAAAAGAAATATAAGGGATCAGCGTAAACGGAATATAATACGAATACCAGAGCCATCTGCTTATATCCGCATTATCATAATAGATGTCATATTTGAGCGTCTGCTCGAAATGAAGAAACAGGAGCAGTACAGCTATCGAATAAAAAAGATATCTGATCCTCGGTGTCACAAAGCGCTCCCTTATGGCAATCATCCATACAAGATAAAGAAAACCTGTATATCCGTTCGCATCCTTTAATGATGCGGCATCATATCCTGCGGGTATCGTAACTGTCTTGAATTCTCCGCCCTTATAGCCTTTCTCGCGGAATTTAACATTGAGTGTTACATCGGGACGGCTTGCAAGCGCATCCATTACATAGCCCTGGAAAGAAAGCCATCTTGGTGTTTCAACCGTTACAGTTCCGCCGTAAGGACCCTTTTTGATCTTATTTTCCGTATTCTGGCTGAAAAGGAAATATGATCCCACAGGCTCTTTCATGTCTACAGCTCCACAGATCTTACACATATGAGCTGCTTCACCGTCTTCTGTTTCGGTTGCCGGTCTCGTTACATACCATTCATACTGATGATCATGAGCGGGATATACCGTGATGGCTACGTCACATACAGCGCAGCGGTATGTTGATCCGCTCTCCTGATACCAGTTATGCCGATGTTCATCGGGCCTGTGTATGGAAGTGTCTTTAGAAGCGGATCTTCGACTATTTCGGGTGTTTTAGACTCACTTTTCGGATTGCGGTCGGGATTGGGTGTCTCGCCACCGGGTATGGGAGTTTCGCCACCGGGTATGGAGGCTGCTCCTAAAACGGTAACATGATAATAATATAAGTCAGGGCCAGCAAGCTCTCCTAAAGTTATATCAATTATTTCCCCCGGTGTTTCATGTCCTACGGTAATTGTTATCCTAGTCTTAGTACCATCATAATCCGAAAAAGAAACAGTTGTATCTGGAGCGTGCCCTAATCCTGAAGCGAGCGCTAATCCTACTCGATTCACATGACCATTCACCCAAAACGAATAGGTTTGACCTACAGAAAGAGAGATGTTAACACTATCCACTGCAAACGACTTTACAGGAGCGACTCCCCCATCAATCCGAGGGTGATCATTACGCTTAATACAAGTGCCAAAGCTGTTTTTAAAGCTCTTCTAAGTTTCATTTTAAAATTCCTCCTTAAATTATTATCATACTGCCGCAATATATCCGTATTTCTGAACACATTACGACTCAACGGATATGATTTTATCAAAAATCATCTTCCGGCACATCGGCCAAGTGGGGGATATTTTCATGATATGATCCGGGGAATTTACATGACATGATTCAGGCATGACATCATGTCATGAAAAAAAACACCCCGGAGAAACTCCGGGGTGTTGAATATATTCCGTTTATTCGGAAATCTTGAAGAAATCAATCGCTGCACTCATGTCTTCATTGATGTTACGCATTTCGGTAGTAGAAGACTGGGTATCCGTACATGCATCGGTAACTGTCTGACAGGAAGCCGCAACTTCTTCGGCAGAAGCTCCGAGCTCTTCGGAAATTGCTCCGAGTTCGGTAGTTGTATTGGTGAGTTCCTGCTTAACCTTTTCAAGCTGTCCGGTAAGATCCTTGATGGAATCGATATCCTTGATCGAAGCTTCGACAGATTCCGAAAGAAGATTGAACTTCTCCTGTGCCTGCTCGATATCCGATCTTTCCTTGCTTACCACGTCATATACGCGGTTACTTATATCAACGGTTCCGTTAGAAAGAACGATGATGTTCTCAATGATCTGCTTGATCTCCTTAGCCGACTGGGCAGAAGAATCTGCCAGAGATCTGATCTCGTCGGCAACAACCGCAAATCCTCTTCCTGCCTCACCTGCACGGGCTGCCTCAATTGAAGCATTGAGCGAAAGAAGATTGGTCTGGGAAGCGATGGTCTCGATAGCCTGTACTGCAGAACCGATATCATTGATAGCCGTATTCGTTTCGGCGATCTTATCGGTGATATCCTGCATGGCCTCAACCGACTCTTTTGCTCCCGAATATACCGATCTCATGCATATCGTAGCTTCGTTATTGGCATCCTTGATCGTCTGTGACTCTTCAAAGAGCTTCTTGACATTATCGTTAAGGAATTCGATATCATCACCGAGCTCAACGGCCTTTTCAGCCATTGTCTGGGCATTTTCGGCAACGCTCTGTGATGTGGAAGCAACTTCGCCGATAGCGGCATTGATCTGTGAGATCGACTCAACGTTATTACCTGTCATTCCGTCAACGTTAACGATCGCATTATTAAGTACGAATGCTGAATCCTTAACGGACCTCATTGATGTAGTAAGCGCATTTCTCAATGCCTTGAATGCATCTATAATGCTGACTGTTTCCTCTATTATAGATGTTGCATTGCAGTCAACCGTAACATCTCCCGTACTGAGCTGAACTATGGTCTTTGCAACATACTTGAGAGGTGCGGATATGATCCTTGCTATCACTATCGCAAGTGTTGTAAATATAACTATGCATAAGAGACATATGAATATCGTTGTCTTCTTGGTTGAATTGATACCCGCAAGAACATCACCGGAATCGGCGGTAAGTACGGCTATATAATGTTCATGATTGCCAACGTAGTACGCTGCAAATTTATTGGCACCTTTATACTCATATGTAATACAATCGGGTGCAGGATGCTCACCTGCTTCCAGTTTAGCCACAAGTCCTTTTACTGCGGCATTCTCAACAGGATTTCCTATCTTGGATTCATCCGGATGATAAAGCATCGTTCCTACATTATCAACAAAATAAATATATGCACTTGAAAGGTTTAATCCTGATACATCAGTAACCTTGGCTGCCATGTCGTTAACAAATACGCCGCCCCCGGCAAAACCAAGAGGCTTTCCGTCCACGATGATCGGATAATAAAGTGACATTACAAGTTTTCCTGATGCGGGTGAAGTAATGATACCCGTATTATATGTTCCGTCTGCAGAAAGCATGCTGTCCTGCAACGATGTAAGACGATCACCTTCTCTTAAGGTAACACCTATCATAGCATCACTCGGATGAGAAAGTGTGGTGGAACCCCAGTCAGCTAAATAAATGCCTTCCCAGCCTTCAAGTTTTCCAAAGAAATCCAGTGTATACTGCTGGGCCTTAGCTGCCAATGTAGGATCATTGGGATTCTTAAGCGCTTCGGTAACTACAGGTGCGGAAGCGAACGCCTGAAGTGTTCTCTCATTGCTTGCCACGAAAGCATCAAATGATTCTCCGGTTCCTTCAATGATGGCCAATAATGAATTACTGGTTGCGTTATTAAGTTCTGAAGTACTCTTATTTATCAGAACTATACTTAGAATGATAGATGAACAGATAAGCGGAATCAGCGCATATAATATTAGCGTCATCCTCATATCGAGTTTTGCGGAACTTTTGGTTTTAGTCCCTTTTGACTTTACGGAAGCCATAAATGTAACCCTCCTGTCTTCATCGTTGAAGAACCATATATTACCCCCGGTTCATCAACACATTTATAATAGTTTATTATAGGATTTTGGGCGGATATATTCAATGAAAAATATCAAATTATCCCCGAAAAATGTTCCGAAATTCTGATTTTCCCCATTAAAAAAGAGGACCCTCAGGTCCTCCCGTTATTTCCCGTTCATTTATGCCTTTATGGCACCGCCGCAATACTCACAGACACCGCTTGTATCAGTACGCAGCTTGTTTGTTCCTCCGCAGTGAGGACACTTTATTGTAATAAATCCGTCATTCTTACCGCTTGTATTTGCAAGCCTTACTCTCGGAGCTCCCTGCAATTCCAACGTACAATCCTTAAACATCCTCTTCTTAAAGAGGCGTTCCAGTTCCTTAGCAATAGCCGATTCACCCTTATTCATTGCACGGGCCAGTTCTCCATATGTAACTACACCGTCCTCATCTCCGGCAAAGATCTGACTGTAACGATTGGCGAGGTCTAAATCCTTATTGAGTTTGAAACCCTGGAAAAAAATAAAGCCGAATATCAAAACCATAAAACCGCAAAGGCCCATAGTCGATCCGGGATTTTCAACATCATCCATTACACCCGGGATAAACCCCACGGCAAAAAATACTGCCCCTACGCCTCCGATGATCATTCTAACCTTTTTCTTTACCAGCAATGCGGTCTCAGTCACTTTATTTATGTAATTATTGTTCATGGATCTATGAACCCCCTTTCATTCTGTTTAATATCGTATTTTATCAGGTGCAAAATGTCAATCGGACAAATTAAATTTCACTCTCCTATATTTAGCGAACTCAAAATGCTTCGCATTTTTCGTGTTCGCGGCAGTCGCCGCAAACACGCCCGCTCAAAAAAAACACCCAACTACAAGCAAGCTTGCGTCGGGTGTTTTGTTTATGAGCTTTAAGTTCGCTTCTTGTTGCTTACGCGACTATTCAATAATAGAAGCAACTCTTCCTGAACCAACTGTACGGCCACCTTCACGAATAGCGAATGTAAGACCCTGCTCCATAGCGATAGGATGGATGAGCTCGATTGTCATCTCAACGTTATCACCGGGCATGCACATCTCAACACCAGCGGGAAGGTTGCAGACACCTGTTACGTCTGTTGTTCTGAAGTAGAACTGAGGACGATAGTTGTTGAAGAAAGGAGTATGACGTCCACCTTCATCCTTTGTAAGTACGTAAACCTGAGCAGTAAACTTTGTGTGGCATGTTACTGAACCGGGCTTAGCAAGAACCTGTCCTCTTTCGATTTCTGTTCTCTGGATACCACGGAGAAGAGCACCGATGTTATCACCAGCCTGAGCTTCGTCA
>JAIKZO010000010.1 GCA_024682115.1 Lachnospiraceae bacterium | reverse complement strand
GGATGGTCAAGGGCATGGATCATCAACTTCTATACAAAGCTCCGCGATAACGACAAGGCATATGAAAATCTGACGGCTCTTATCGCGGGATCGACGTATCCAAATATGTTCGATAAGCATCCGCCTTTCCAGATAGACGGGAATTTCGGAGGAACGGCTGCGATAGCAAATATGCTCCTTCAGTCGGACGGAGAGAGCATAACACTTCTTCCGGCACTTCCCAGAGCCTGGAAAAACGGACATATCCGGGGGCTAAAGGCAAAAGGTGCAGGGACCGTGAACATGGAATGGAAGAACGGAAGACTCGTAAAGTGTGAAGTTTACTATGAAAAAGACAGGACCGTGACCGTGCGTTATAAAGACAAAAAAACGGAAATGACCATTACGGGCGGAAATGTTACGGAATTAAAAAGCGGACTTCTGGGACTTCGGTCCGTATAGAGCATTAAAAAGATTACCTGACGGTGTCAGGTAATTTTTTTTGCAAATATCCCCCAAACGGGTGATTTAATCGCCGTAAGATTCTGATACAATCCTCTAAAAATCATTTTCACATCAACGTTTTTACGGGTTGATTAAACAGGATCGGAGGATAAGGGAATGGGATTATTCGGTAAACTCTTCAGTAAACAGGTCTGTGCATTCTGCGGTAAAGAAGTCGGCGCCATGCACCATTCAAAAATGAAAGACGGTGAATATGCCTGTAATGAATGTGCAGCCAAATGCAGTGAATTTGTAAGACTTTCCGAGATGGACAAAAATACCGTCGCGGAGCATATGAGCTTCATGGAAAAACGAAGCGGTGTCTATAACAGCATGTTCAGCGGTAAGTCGCAGAACACGTTCTTTAATAACAGAAGGAACTACGGACTGGCCTTCTGCGATGAACTGGGATTGGTGGCTATACTCAATTTCAAGAAAAACAGGATAAATACGGAAGTGCTCCGTTACGATGAGATAGCTTCCTATGAGCCTTACTATGAAAAGACTACCCAGGACGGCAAAGAGATATTTAAGGAAAGCGGGATCATACTGCGTGTCCTTCCGGCAGGGCGTATGATGAACGATCCTGAAAAACAAAGAGGCTTAAGGCAGCATCCTTATATCACCAGAGATATGAAGCTCTGTTTCAGGACCGATGAGAAGGAAACCGATTATGCAGACAATGCTGCCGCACATCTTGATTTTATTTTCGGAGTGAACGACTCAAAAAGAGGTCTCTTCCAGTTTGGCAGTACAAAAGAAGAGAAACGTCAGATCGAAGCGGGAGCCAAAATGGCCGGAATGCTCGGCAGCGCTATAAAAGGTGCGGTTACGGGTAATGTGGATGAAGAAAAACTGAAGGAACAGTTTGCGGCTGCTTCCGATGCGGCTGATGCCGCAAATACGGGCGGATTGTTAAAGTATTCAAAAGCCGCCGATGCTGCTTTGGCAGAAGTATAAAGGAAGAAAGGAAACAGATACATATACCATAACCGCATATGACGAGTCGGCGGAAGTCCGGTTTGATTTTGTAAAGGATGACAAGTACAAGATCTCAGAGAATAATAACAAGCTTACTTTCACGGATGAGAGCAATAAATCCACAATGGAAGTATCTTTGATCCATGACAGATTAAAAGGTCCCAACATCACAAAGACAGAAGAAGACTTCTACGATGAAGCCTATCATGATTTCAATGAAGTGGAAGAGTTCATATCATCGGATGATTTCCGGGATATCTTTGATACCATTCAGCTGGACATGAAGTAGTGCTTTATGATCACAGGCCGGATAAGAAATAACCCGATCCGGATGACTACCCGGGCAGGAGAGATTCTCCTGCCCGGTCTTATTTACGAAAACAGGCCTTTACAAGCGGAAATAATCGAATCACCGCTTGAAGTGGCGTTGGCGTTTCTTTATAATAAAAGAGATCGTAATTTACAAAGGAGGCTATGTATATGATCTCATGGAATAATCTTGATAAGCTTGAAGCTTTTAAGGAATTAAAGAGCTTTAAGGAAGTTGATCTCAGGGATGTCCTTGCCGGAAATGAGGGTGCAGCACGTGTTAAGAAGTACTCTGTTCCCATGGCGGAAGGACTTTCATTTAATTATGCGGCCAAAAAAGTGGATGATGAAATCCTTAAGGGACTTGAAAAGCTTGCAACGGAAGCCCAGCTCAGTGAAAAGTTCAAGGCTCTTTACGAAGGCGAAGTGATAAACACGGGTGAAAAGAGACTCGTACTTCACCAGCTCACCAGAGGCCAGCTCGGTGCAGACGTCATCTGCAACGGAGAGAATAAAAGAGAATTCTATCTCAACGAACAGAAGAAGATAGCGGATTTTGCGAACAAGGTCCACAGCGGCGAGATCGCTAACGGTGCCGGAGAAAAGTTCACAACAGTCGTTCAGATAGGTATCGGCGGAAGCGACCTTGGTCCCCGTGCGATGTATCTTGCACTGGAAAACTGGGCGAAGGTGAACAACAAGCTTAAGATGAAGGCCAATTTCATCAGCAACGTGGATCCCGATGATGCTGCCGGAGTCCTTTCAAATATCGATGTAGCGCATTCGCTCTTCATCCTGGTATCAAAATCAGGAACAACACTTGAAACACTTACCAACGAATCCTTTGTAAAGGATGCGCTTAAGAAAGCAGGGCTCGATGCTTCAAAGCATATGATCGCGGTAACATCTTCAAGCTCTCCTCTGGCAAAGAGTGCCGATTACCTTGCAGCGTTCTTTATGGATGATTATATCGGCGGAAGATTTTCTTCATGCTCGGGCGTTGGCGGAGCGGTCCTTTCGCTCGCATTCGGTCCCGAAGTGTTCGCAGAGTTTTTGGATGGCGCGGCAGCAGAAGACAAGCTTGCAGCATCCGATGATGTACTTAATAACCCCGCAATGCTCGATGCTCTTATCGGAGTATATGAAAGAAACATCCTCGGTTATGACTGTACGGCGGTACTTCCTTATTCACAGGCTCTCAGCCGTTTCCCTGCACACCTTCAGCAGGCCGACATGGAATCAAACGGAAAATCCGTAAACAGGTTCGGTGAGCCGGTCTCTTATAAGACAGGTCCCGTTATCTTCGGTGAGCCCGGAACAAACGGACAGCATTCGTTCTATCAGCTGCTCCATCAGGGAACGGACATCATTCCTCTGCAGTTCATCGGATTCAAAGAATCCCAGATGGGCGTGGATGTCAACATAGAAGGAAGCACTTCGATAAAGAAGCTTGCTGCCAACGTTGCCGCACAGATCATCGCTTTTGCCTGCGGCAAAAAGGACGAGAACAACAACAAGAATTTCGAAGGAAACCGTCCTTCGAGCATCATAATCGGTGAGAAACTGACACCCGGTGCTCTTGGCGCGCTTCTCTCACACTTTGAGAACAAGATCATGTTCCAGGGATTCCTCTGGAATGTCAACAGCTTCGACCAGGAGGGAGTTCAGCTCGGAAAAGTCCTGGCAAAGAAGGTGCTCGCACACGATACCGACGGAGCATTAAAGGAATTCAGCGATCTTCTTAAGATCTGATGAAACGACCGGTATCAAGGTTTAACGGTTCTTCCTGTAACGGATCACTATATGGAATCTAGACAGAAAATCAAAATCGTAACGGATATCATCCTTATAATCGCAGGAGCCGCAATAGCGGCTTTTGCGGTTGAGGAGTTCCTTGTGCCCAATACCATACTTGACGGCGGTGTGGTAGGTATAAGTATTATGGTGAATGCCCTGACAAATATTCCTCTGGGCATTCTTACTTTTCTTATAAATCTGCCGTTTCTGATCTTCGGCTCGTTTAAGCTGGGGAAATCGTTCATAGTGCATTCGGCTGTCGGAATGGCATCTTTTTCGGTATTCGTCGGAATATTTGAAAAATGGATAGAAGTAACGCAGGTGGATCTTCTGGCCGTGGTCTTCGGCGGAGTGATACTCGGAATAGGCGTCGGTCTTGTCATAAGGAGCGGCGGATGTCTTGACGGTACGGAGACCATTGCGATCATCCTTAACCGCAAGTTCAAATGGCAGGTCGGGCAGACGGTACTTATATTTAACGTGATCATCTATACGGTTGCGGGTCTCCTTTTCGGATGGGACCGTGCAATGTTCTCCCTTCTTACGTATTTCATAGCTTCAAAGGTCATAGATATAGTTGAAACGGGCTTTGACAAGGCGAAAGCAGCCATGATCATAACCGATGAAAGTGAAGAGATCTCAAGGCTCATTTACGAAAGACTGGGAAGAACGGTCACGATACTTGAGGGCGAAGGACTTATAAGCGGTAAAAAAGTCATCCTTTATTGTGTTCTCAACAAATTTGAGATAAACGATCTGCGTTCGATAATCAATTCGATCGATGCTTCGGCTTTTATCGCAATATCGGATGTTGAAGAGATCATAGGAACACATATCAAGAAGAAGGGCGTAAATCCGGCGGGGCAAAAAGACTCTGAGCAGGATAAATAATATATACGGCAGAAAGGAAAAATCATGGGAGAAAACAGCGAAAACACAACAGTAAAAAATGCAGACGAGGAAATGCTCGCGGTATTGCAGTCTATCAAAGAGCATGAAGAACTTCAGACCAAATACGCAAAAAAACAGGGCAGGGTCGTTAAGATCGCGGCTGCCGTATGCGTGGTGATCATGATCGGTATCGCGATACTGGTGCTCTCGGTACTTCCCAAGGTTGTCGCTCTGCTCGATCAGGCAAATGCGGTTGCGATCCAGGCCGATGATGTGATGAAGGACCTTAACGTTGTAACTAAGCAGCTGGCAGCAGCCGACATCACGGGAATGATAGATGATGTCAGCAATCTCGTTGTCGAAAGCGAAGACAGCATCAACGAAGCCATGAAAAAGATAGATGCCATGGATATAGAGGGACTCAATACAGCCATAAAGGATCTGGGAGATGTTATAGCACCTCTTGCGAGGATGATGAGATGAAGATAGTAGTACTTGAAAGAAATTCGGTCGGGACTGATGTTTCGGTCGATGGATTCAAGAGATTCGGGGAAATGGTCACTTATCCAAACACCGTCGGAACCGAAGAGGTTGCCGAAAGGATAAAGGATGCGGATATCGTTATAGCTAACAAGGCTCCTCTGAACGAAGAATCCCTTAAGGATGCTCCGAATGTCAGAATGATCAGCGAGTTTGCAACGGGCTATGACAATATCGATACCGAATACTGCAAAAAAAGAGGGATAAGGGTCTGCAACGTGGTTAATTATTCAACAGATGCGGTTGCCCAGCATACTTTTGCGCTGCTCTTTTTTGTACTTGAAAAGCTCCGTCATTATGATGATTATGTAAAAAACGGGGCTTACGCGGCCCAGAGCAGATTTTCGAATTTCGATAAACCCTTTACAGAGCTTGCGGGAAAGACCTGGGGTATTATCGGCATGGGAAATATCGGGCAGAAGGTTGCAAAGATAGCTTCGGCTTTCGGCTGCAACGTTATCTTCCATTCGGTCACAGGTAAGAGCAAAGTTACGGAATACGAGCAGGTATCGTTTGACGAACTGCTTGAGCGAGCTGACTTTTTATCGCTTCACTGTCCTTTAAGCCCTTTGACACAGGGCATAATAAATTACGATGCTTTTAAAAAGATGAAAAACACGGCATTTTTGATAAATGTCGCAAGAGGTCCCGTAGTCGTTGACGGTGATCTTAAGAAAGCGCTCGATGAAGGACTTATTGCGGGAGCAGGGCTTGATGTGACGGGTACGGAGCCCATGAAGGATTCAAATCCTTTAAGCGAATTCAAAGATTCGGATAAGCTCATCATCACACCCCATCTTGCCTGGGCTTCTACAGAAGCAAGATTCAGGGTAGTCGAAGAAAACATAAAGAACATAGAAGCCTTCCTTGAAGGCAGGGAAAGAAATGCGATCGTCTGATCGTTCCACATAGATACATTCATAGCCCGCAGGGACGGGAGAAAGGAAATAAATTGGGAATCTTACTTAAGAACATCAAGGCTATCGTACCGGAAGGTACGGATATCGCCGTAAAAGAAACCTCGATCTATATCGAAAACGATAAGATAGTATCGATGGACAAAGAACCCGAAGGGTTTAAGGCAGACAAGGTAATAGACGGAAAGGATAAGCTCGCCATACCGGGACTTATCAACGCGCATACGCATTCGTACATGGCTTTCATGAGAAACGTAGCGGATGACCTTTCCTTCATGGACTGGCTGTTCGGAGCGATCGATCCGATCGAGCAGCAGATGACGGATGAAGATACATACTGGGGAGCCTGCCTGGCTATCATCGAGATGATGAAATCCGGAACGACCTGCTTTAACGACATGATGATGAACATAAAGCATACGACCAAAGCCATCAAGGAATCCGGAATGAGAGCGGTAATGTGCCGCGGACTGGTCGGAAGCGCCGAGGATGACGGCGGAAGGATCGACCAGACCTACGAAGAGATGGAGTTTTGTAAGGACTGCGACAGGATAACTTTTAAATTCGGCCCTCACGCCCCTTACACCTGTACGGACAGATATTTCAGAAGAGTATCCGATGAAGCCAAAAAGGCCGGTATCGGTATACATGTTCATCTGTCCGAATCACTCAGCGAAATAGATACCATCAAAAAGGATTACGGATGCTCACCCATAGAAATGGCCGATAAGAACGGACTTTTCGATGTTCCCTGTATCGCAGCACACTGCGTTCAGGTAGACGATCATGATATGGATATCCTCGCCAAAAAGGGTGTCAGCGTCGTATCAAACCCCGCGAGCAACATGAAGCTCGGAAACGGTTTTGCCCCTATACCCGAGATGCTCGAAAAGGGTATAAACGTATGTATAGGTACAGACGGAGCGGCTTCAAACAATTCGCTGAACCTCTTCCATGAGATGAGCCTTATGGCACTCATACACAAAGGAAGCCACAAGACTCCCGTATGCGTCGGAGCCAAGGACGTATTTAAGATGGCTACGATAAACGGAGCAAAGGCTCTGGGGCTTGATGATGTAACGGGCTCTCTTGAAGCAGGCAAAAAAGCAGACATAGCGATCCTTAACCTTAAGACACCTTCACTTATGCCCAACAATAACCTTATTGCCGGATTATCTTATTCGGCCAACGGTTCGGAAGTGGAAACGGTGATAATAGACGGAAAGATCACAATGGAAGACCGTAAGGTCCTCACGCTAGACGAGGATTTGGTTTATTCCAAAGTCAATGATATAATAAAGCGCATGGGACTTGATAAGAAAGACTATTAAGCATAAAGGAGAAAGATATGGCTAGTGAGATCAGAGACATTAACCTGGCGGAGTCAGGTGAGAGAAAACTTGAATGGGTAAAGAGAAACTGCGATCTTCTGCGTACTCTTGAAGAGGAATTCAGCAAGACAAAGCCTTTTGCGGGCAAAAAGATCGCTCTTTCGGTTCACCTTGAAGCAAAGACCGGATACCTTTGCCTGGTCCTTGCCGCAGGCGGAGCGGACATGTACGTTACGGGATCAAATCCCCTTTCCACACAGGATGACGTGGCAGCAGCCCTCGTAAAAGCGGGCCTTGAGGTTCATGCATGGTATGATGCGACCGCTGAGGAATACGAATCACATATCGAGCATACGTTAAAGTGCGGACCGAACATCATCATCGATGACGGCGGAGACCTCGTTAACATGGTACATAACAAGATGCCCGAACTCATCCCGAACATCATCGGAGGATGTGAGGAGACCACTACAGGTATCATACGACTTGAGGCGATGAACAATGCCGGCAAGCTCTCATTCCCCATGGTAAGGGTTAATAATGCCGACTGTAAGCATCTTTTCGATAACAGATACGGAACAGGCCAGTCTGTATGGGACGGTATCAACAGGACAACAAACCTCATAGTAGCAGGTAAGATCGTTGTTGTTGCAGGTTACGGCTGGTGCGGAAAAGGAACCGCAATGAGAGCTAAGGGACTCGGTGCCAGAGTAATAGTTACCGAAATAGATCCCATCAAGGCTATCGAAGCGGTTATGGACGGATTTGACGTAATGCCCATGAACGAAGCGGCTAAAGTCGGTGATTTCTTCGTTACCGTAACGGGCTGCGACGGTGTCATCGATAAAGAAGATTTCGCAGTGATGAAGGAAGGCGCGATCCTTTGTAACGCCGGACACTTTGACTGTGAGATAGATATGGCATGGCTTAAAGCCAATGCGGTAGAGACCCGCGAACAGAGAAAGAATATCATGGGATATAAGCTTCCCACAGGACAGTGGATATTCGTTCTTGCCGAAGGAAGACTTGTTAATCTTGCCGCAGGAGACGGACATCCCGCTGAGATCATGGATATGAGCTTTGCCATCCAGGCCCTTTCGGCTAAATATCTCGTAGAGCACGGCAGCGAGCTTAAGGAGAAACTCATCGATGTTCCCAGGGAGGTTGATAACGATGTAGCGATCAGAAAGCTCAACTTCCTCGGAAAGAAGATAGATGTCCTTACTCCCGAACAGGAGAAATATCTGCACTCTTACAACATCGAAAACTGATAAGAGAACGATAAATGCCAAGATACAACAGATTACTTAAAAGAAACAGGATAACGAAATGCAGTGTTTGCGGAGGGAACGTAAGGCAGGTTCGTTCCGGAGAGTTCGTCTGCGTTGAATGCGGAAACACGGATCTTGATGATTTCGGAAAAGTAAGACAGTATCTTAATGAAAACGGTCCGCAGACCAAAGAGAAGATCATTTTGGAAACCGGGGTAACGAGGGACGTTGTAAATGCTTTTCTGGAAGAGCAGCGTCTCGAGGTCGCACCGCTTTCCGCAAAAAAGCTTAACTGTCTGGTCTGCGGAAAAGAGATATCCAGCGGTACCATCTGTTCCTTCTGTCTAAGGAGAACCGACGGCGGTATGCAGGGACATGCCGTAAATACGGATAAGGGCAGTGAAGGAAAGATGAGATATATGTAATTTAGATTTTTAAGGAGGAAAGACCAGTGAAAAGAATGAAAAAATTACTTGCAGTCGTTTTGGCTACGGTAACGGTAGCACTTAGCAGTGTTTCTGCATTTGCTGACCTCGACACATCCCTTCCCGCATGTCCTGCTCTCTATATTTACGGAGAGACTGAAAGCGGTGTGTTCCACGTACTTGAGGGATGCGGTTTTGCGATCGTCAACGCTATGAACCAGAAGCTGACAGTTTACGGTGACGGAGCTAAACTGTTCCAGCTTGAAGCAATGCGCGGTGACGAAGCAAATGTTCAGCTCGTAGGATATGATATTGACGGATATATTTCTTATTCATACAAAAAGGGTTCAAAGAAACTGTATCTTCAGGATGTAACCGAAGCAACTCTGGCAGCAGCCGCAGCTCAGGCAGCACCCGCGGCAGCCGCAGCAGCACCTGCAGCAGCTCAGGCAGCACCCGCAGCGGCCCAGGCAGTAGCCCAGGCAGCTCCCGCAGCAGCCGAAGCAGTAGCCCAGGCAGCACCCGCCGCAGCTCAGGCAGCACAGGAAGCGTTTGTTCCGGATCTCAGCGATCCTGCCATAAAGGCTTTATGGGAGCAGGCGGTAACCGTTAAGCAGGCATATGATGCAGAGACCAATGCAAAGAAGAAAAAGGAACTTCAGAAGCAGTTCACGGCTTTGATGGATCAGCTCCAGAAGTAATGATTTATAAGACCTTAAAGGGCTGTCGCGATGCGACAGCCCTTTTTTTGTCCGGCCGACAGTGCCCATACCTGTCGGAATGGTTTATATTTTTTTAAGATTATTAAGGAATTGTTTTCTAACAGCCTCATTTATTGTGTGATATATTTAAATCATGAAGTTTAAGACCAGATTGCAGATCACATTTTTAACCATAATAGTTCTTCCCGTTCTGCTCGCGATAATCGCTTTTGTGATAATCGGGAAAGTGCTTTTTGTGATGCACCCCGGATTTGACAGGATCCCCCAGGGTGCAAGGCAGATGGAATATCTTCTCACGAGCGATCTTGCCAAACCGCTCTTTTTCTACATGGCGATATCGATCGTCTTTATACTGGCACTTACGGGTATCCTTCTTACGGTATGGATAGCCAAAGGACTGATAGATCCGATCAACCAGCTTAATGTTGCCATGCAGAACATCGCAGAGGGCAATCTCGAATACAGACTTCCGGAAAATGCCGGCGGAGAATTCGAGAACCTTTATAAAAACTACGAGGACATGAGATTAAGGTTAAAGGAATCCGCGGATGAAAAGCTCGTCTCGGAAACCCAGAATCGGGAACTCGTAAGCAATATCACTCACGATCTTAAGACACCGATAACTTCTATCAAGGGATATGTCGAAGGGATAATGGATGGGGTCGCCGATACGCCCGAAAAGATGGATAAATACATCAAGACCATCTACAACAAGGCGAACGATATGGATAAGCTCATAAACGAGCTGACGGTTTATTCGGGAATAGACAGTAACCGGGTCCCGTATCATTTCTTAAGGCTAAACGTTGCTGATTATTTCGGAGACTGCATAGAAGAGGTCGGACTTGATCTTGAATCAAAGAACATAAAGCTTGATTATTCGAACCTCACGCCGCCGGATACGCAGATAATCGCAGATCCCGAGCAGCTTAAAAGGGTTATAAACAATATAATAGGGAACTCGGTCAAATATATCGACAGGACCAAGATCCCGCAGATCGATATAAGGATACTGGACGAAGCCGATGCGGTCAGGATAGAGATCGAAGATAACGGCCGAGGCATAAGCGCAAAGGATCTTCCGAACATATTCGAGAGATTCTACAGATCCGATTCCTCAAGGAATTCATCGAGGGGCGGAAGCGGCATAGGGCTTTCGATCGTAAAAAAGATAGTCGAAGACCACGGCGGTTATATCTGGGCAACATCAAAGGAAAACGAAGGAACGTGCATGCATATCGTATTCAGGAAATATGAGATAGCAGACAATTCCGGGGAGGAAGTATATGAACAATAAGATACTGATAATCGAAGACGAAGAAGCCATAGCTGAACTTGAAAAGGATTACCTCGAACTCAGCGATTTTGCGGTGACCATAAGAAATAACGGAGAGGACGGACTAAAAGAAGCCTTAGGCGGAAACTATGATCTCATAGTGCTCGACCTTATGCTCCCGGGCATGGACGGATTCGAAGTATGCAAAGAGATCCGGGAAAAGATGAACATCCCTATCATAATGGTATCCGCAAAAAAAGAGGATATAGACAAGATAAGGGGCCTCGGTCTCGGTGCGGATGACTATATGACCAAGCCTTTTTCTCCGAGCGAGCTCGTGGCCAGGGTAAAAGCGCATATGGCGAGGTATGAGCGCCTTACATCCGCTGCAGCACCCGATAACGACATCATAGAGATCCGAGGTATCAAGATAGACAAATCTGCCCGCAGGGTATGGGTAGACGGCGAGGAAAAAGCATTTACGGGAAAAGAATTCGATCTTCTCACTTTCCTTGCCGAGCATCCGAACCGTGTATATTCCAAGGATGAACTGTTCCGCGAGATATGGGATATGGATTCCATAGGCGATATCGCAACGGTCACGGTACATATCAAGAAGATCCGCGAAAAAGTCGAATACGACAGCGCAAATCCGCAATACATCGAAACTATATGGGGAGTAGGCTACCGCTTTAAGATCTAATGAAGAACATCATCTATGAAGACGAACAGATAATCGTTTGCTATAAGCCAGCAGGGATCGCCACCCAGACAAAAAGAGTCATGCAGCAGGATATGGTTTCGGAGATAAAGAACTATCTTGCCAGGGAACAGAAAACGGATGAAGAGCCGTATCTGGGGCTTGTACACAGACTGGATCAGCCGGTCAGCGGACTCCTGGTCTTTGCAAAGACCAAGTCGGCAGCCTCATATCTGTCATATCAGTTAAACAACGGGGAATTTCAGAAATACTATTATGCGCTCGTTATCGGAAGGCCGATGACGGAAAGCGATGTTATAGTCGATTATCTTTATAAGGACGGCCGGAACAACACGTCACTTGTAGTGGACAAAGATTTTCCGGAGGCCAAAAAAGCCGTTCTCGAATACAGGACGGTAAAGACATTGCTCGCGCTTGAAGATAACATCGAAGTGACGCTTCTTGAGATAAAACTCCTTACAGGAAGACATCACCAGATAAGAGTTCAGCTTTCAAATGCAGGAATGCCTATACTCGGGGACCGAAAATATGGTAGTATAAGTTCAAAGGACTTCAGCCGGGATTCGGCGTGCAGGAACGTAGCTCTTTGTGCGCATAAGCTCCGCTTTAAACATCCCGTGACCGGCGAAGAACTAACTTTTGAAAGGGATCCCGAGGATGAAATCTTTGAAGAATTCTTATGATGATATATCAGGCCTGGTTGCCGATATATTTGTCATAGCGATGTTCTGTGTTTATCCGTTCTATATGGAAAGCGGTTATGTCGGCCTTTCCGATGCCAAATACAGGTTTTTCCTTATATGCGGACTTATCGGAGTGGTCGCTCTGACGATCACGGGCTTTAAAAAGCTTCGTGAGAACTTAAAGGAAAATCCGCTGTCCAAGATCCAGATAGCGGTCATCGCATTTGCGATAGTCTCATTAATCTCGTTTATATTTTCCGGATACAAAACCATAGCTCTTACCGGAGCACCGCAATGGAATATGGGCCTGGTGACCATACTTCTGTGCTGTGCTCTGTTCTTTTTGCTGAGCATACTCTGGAAACCGAAAAAGGCCGTGATCTATGCAGCTCTTGTAGTATCGGCCATAGTCTTTATACTGGGGTTTCTAGACAGGTTTTCGGTCTATCTCATACCGCTTTCTGAAAGGAATCCGTCCTTTATCTCAACACTCGGTAACATCAACTGGTTCGTCGGCTATTACAGCGTCCTTATGCCGCTCGGAGTCGGAATGCTCTTCATGGCCAAAGGCAGGGCGGATCTTGAGAAGATCCTTTTGTATGTCTATACGGGGATAGCTTTTATCTGCGGCTTTGCCCAGGGATCGGAAAGCGTCTTTCTGGTATTTGCGGCATTGTTCATCCTGCTCCTTTTCCTTACGGGAAAAAGGATAGTAAGATTTGACGAATTTCTGATAGTCATCATCATATGGTGCCTAAGTGCACAGGCCTTAAGGCTGGTCATGAGATTTTTCCCGAAAGCATATAACTACGATACCGACGGATTATGTGCAAAGATCACACAGAGCAGTATTCCGGGTATCCTCGCTCTCATCTTTATCGTGATACTCATGATGATCTGGGAAGGTTCCGGAGAGAACGGATCCTACGATACCGAAAAGATCATGGTAAGGATACTGTGGATAGTTACGGCCCTGGGTGCGGTTAGCTACGTAGTCATATCGATCATCAGGACAAATACGGATCTTCTTCCGGGGATCACCAACAGTGTCTTTTACTGGGACAGCAGATTCGGCTCAGGCAGGGGAGAAGCATATTCCGTAGCTTTTTCTTCCCTTAAGGATCTCGGTATAAAAGGGTTCCTCATAGGTAAGGGACCGGATTGTTTCGAATCATTCGTTTATTCGATAGATCCGTTAAGGGACCGCCTTGCACAGGTATGGCCGAACGACAGGCTGGTCAATGCCCATTGCGAACTTCTCACCCTTCTTATCAATGAAGGTCTTGCGGGAGTCATAGCTTATACGGCGATCTTTGTTGCACTGTTCAAGACCGTCTTTAAGAAGGACCGCCTGGATATAATGCTCGGAGATAACGGCGCTTTTGAGGATAAGATCGCATTGATAGGGGCCGTGGCCGTCATTTGTGCGTTCATTCATAATTTTGTTTCTTTTGCACATGTTCTGAACATACCTTTCATGTTCATACTGGCGGGTATGGCAGTGGCTTCCGACAGCGCCCGGAAGGCCCGATAATTTTGACAATTCGGGCATTTGCTTATACAATATGAGCAAGTGTCATAAAGGAGAAATGATAAAAATGGCTGACAAGAAAATGGTTGAAGCAATAACCTCGATGAGCGAGGATTTTGCGCAGTGGTATACCGACATCTGTAAAAAGGCGGACCTTTGCGATTATACGAGCGTCAAAGGATGTATGGTGTTCAAACCCGCCGGATATGCGATCTGGGAACTCATCCAGAAGCAGATGGACGACAGGTTCAAGGAAACGGGAGTAGAGAACGTATATCTGCCCATGTTCATTCCCGAGAGCCTGCTTGAAAAAGAAAAGGATCATGTCGAAGGCTTTGCACCCGAAGTAGCCTGGGTCACACAGGGAGGACTTGCACCCCTTCAGGAAAAGATGTGCGTACGTCCCACTTCGGAGACACTGTTCTGCGATTTTTATAAAAACGAAGTTCGTTCTTACAGGGATCTTCCCAAGGTATATAACCAGTGGTGTTCCGTTGTCAGATGGGAAAAGGAGACCAGGCCTTTCCTGCGTTCGAGAGAGTTCTTATGGCAGGAGGGACATACGATCCATGCCACAGCCGAAGAAGCCGAAGAAAGAACGATACAGATGCTCAACGTTTATGCGGACTTCTGCGAGCAGGTGCTTGCGATCCCCGTTGTAAAGGGAAGAAAGACGGATAAGGAAAAATTCGCCGGTGCCGAAGCCACCTATACGATAGAGGCGCTCATGCACGACGGAAAAGCACTCCAGTCCGGAACCAGCCACAATTTCGGTAACGGATTTGCCAAGGCTTTCGATATCCAGTATACGGATAAGGACAATACATTAAAATACGGCTATCAGACTTCATGGGGTACGACTACGAGACTCATCGGAGCGATAATCATGGTACACGGAGACGATTCGGGACTTAAGCTTCCGCCTCTTGTTGCGCCTGTACAGGTTATGATCGTTCCTATCCAGCAGAAGAAGGAAGGAGTCCTAGACAAGGCTTATGAGATAAGAGATGAACTCAAAAAAGCCGGTATCAGGGTCAAAGTCGATGACAGCGACAAGTCTCCCGGATGGAAGTTCTCGGAGTGCGAGATGCGCGGAGTACCGATGCGTATCGAGATAGGTCCCAGAGATATCGAAGAAGGTAAAGCTATCATAGTTCGCCGCGATAACGGAGAAAAGACAGAGTGTCCGATAAACGGACTTACGGATAAGATAAAGGAACTCATTCCCGAGATACAAAAGAGTATGCTCGATGCGGCAAGGGAGCACAGGGATGCCCACACTTATTCCGCTAAGACATGGGAAGAGTTCAATAAGATCTTTGAAGAAAAAGCCGGATTTGTTAAGGCTATGTGGTGCGGAAACCGCGAATGCGAAGATACGATCAAGGAAAAGCTGGCAGTAACCAGCCGCTGCATGCCTTTCGAACAGGAAGAAATTGCGGACACATGTGTCTGCTGCGGTAAAAAAGCACAAAAGATGGTTTATTGGGGAAGAGCTTATTAAGCGTCTCCATCGGAGAAAACGTTGCTGGAATTATCCCAAAATACCAAAAAGAGAATACTGATCGTCGATGACGATGCCGAGCAGCTTGAGATCCTGAGGAGCTTTCTGGAACCGACATATCTGGTCGGAACAGTCAGCCATGGAGAGTTTGCGCTCGAATATATCAGGGAATATCAGACCGATCTTATCCTTATGGATGTCGTGATGCCTCAGATGGACGGCTTTGCGACTTTAAGGGCCATAAGGCAGAGTGAGAAAGGTCACAGTATTCCCGTTATTTTTATCACGGGCAAAAATTCAAGGAATATCGTGCTCCAGACGATAAATGTCGGAACGGACGGTTATCTTATCAAGCCTATCGCAAAGGATACTCTTCTTGAGAAGATCAGGAGTATTCTTGAAACACAGGTCTATATCGCGAACAAGAAGACGGTTCTTTCCGTTGATGATGATGTTACCTATCTTAAGATCATCAACAATTCCCTCAAGGAAAGATTTAACGTGATAATGGTCAACACCCCGAAGCTTGGCAGGGAATACCTGGAAAGGCATATTCCTGATGCGATCATAATCAGTGAGAATTTCCCGGGAGAAAAAATGCCTACATTCTTTGAAGAGCTGAAAAGCGAAAAGGCTCTTTCGAATATTCCCGTGATCATGTTAAAGAGCATAGGCAACAAGCAAAAGCCCGCGGAAGGACAGGGACTAACCGCTGACAAATACCTCATAAAGCCTGTCAGCAAGCTTGACCTTATGAAAGCCATCATTTCGGCGATGAATTCAAAATAGACCCGTAAGAAGGAACAGAATATGCTGGGGTTTAAACAGCGTACAACTGAAAATCCGGAAAAAAACGATAAGATCAGGGACATTCTGCTCAACAATGTCGTTGAAGGACTTATCGTGGCTGATGAAAGCGGGGATATCATATATTCCAATGACCTTGGGCAGGCGATCCTGGATGACGGCGCATTCGGACCGATAGATATCGTTTCGCAGAATCCCAAGACCTTTATGTTCAATTCCAGGGAATATAAGGCACAGTATGACAAGATCTTCGAAGGGGGATCGGTCGGAGGAACGATAGCGACCCTTGTCGACACCATGGAATTAAAGGAACAGACCAAGGAGCTTTCGGAGCTTAAGGAGCAGCTTCAAAGGACTCTGGGATTTAAGGAAGCGTTCCTTTCAAACATGTCTCACGAAATACGTACGCCCATCCATGCGATCATCGGTTTTTCCGAGATCATGATGAAGGAAAGCGGCGACGAGAGGATAAAGACACAGATAGAGATGATAAAGGACTCTTCCTACTCTCTGCTCGCGATCATAAACGATGTCCTGGATCTTTCAAAGATCGAATCCGGAAAGATGCAGCTCGTCAATTCAAATTATTATATTTCCTACATCATAAGGGATATCGAAGCCACGTATTCGCTGCTCGCTTCACGTAAGGGCATCAAGTTCGATATGCACCTTGACGACAACATTCCGAGTAACCTTTACGGGGATAAGATACGTCTGCGCGGGACGTTGCTGAATATCCTCAATAATGCGGTCAAGTTCACCAGAGAGGGACATATAGATTTTTATATAAGAGTGGTCGATAAAAAAGACGATATCGTAACACTCTGCTTTGAAGTAAAAGATACCGGAATAGGTATCCGCAGGGAAGACAGGGAAAAGATCTTCGAATCATTCTCGAGATTTGACATTCAGAATAACTATTCGGTCGAAGGAAGAGGCTTAGGACTTTCCATAGCAAAAGGTTATATGGACCTTATGGGCGGAAGGATCGAAGTCGACAGCGAATACGGAGTGGGATCTTCTTTCAAGGTCATAGTAGATCAGAAGATAGTCGACGATTCGCCCATCGATATGGATATCGTCAACGCACGTAAGAAGAAAAAGGGAGAAGGTTTTGCCATTAAGGGTATGAAAGCCCTGGTGGTCGACGATAATCCCGTAAACCTTACCGTTGCGGAAGGACTTATGAAGACATACGGACTTGTCGTTGAAAAGGCTTCGGGAGGAAAAGAAGCCATATCTTTATGTATGTCGAATCAGTATGATATCGTGTTCATGGACCAGATGATGCCCGAAGTGGACGGCATTAAGGCCATGAAGGAGATAAGAAAGATAAACGAATACTACGGCGAAAAATGCTGTATCATCGTTCTTACCGCGGATGCAATGGCCGGTGCCAGGGAAAAACTCCTTGCCGAAGGATTTGACGAATACCTTAGCAAACCTCTTGAGATGCACCGACTGGAAGCCATGCTCCTTAAGTTTGTTCCCGAGCAGAATATCGTAGATATCGATAAGCTCAATAACGAGGACATCATCATAGAAGAGACCAAACAGGCCTCCGAAGAAAAGGAAAAGGATAACGCCAAGGATGAGATCCTGGATACCGCCGAAAAACTGGGTATCGATCCGGATGCCTTAAGAAAGAGGGTAAGGGACTGCGGAGGATCGTTAAAGGATTATGCTTCCGTATGCCGTATCGCCTGCAAGCATGCCGAAAATAAGGTCAGAAAGCTTAAGGAAGCCCAGCTTTCGGGAGACTATGACAGATATACTATAGAGGTCCATGCGTTAAAGAGCACTTTTGCCTCACTGGGAAATACCGATCTTGCGGAAAGAGCAAGGCAGCAGGAGTTTGCCGGAAAAGAAGGCAACCATCAGTTCATCGATGAGGGAATGGATGCGCTCATCAAGGATTACATTGCTTTCATAGAAAGGATAAAAGCGGTTGTCCTCGATATAGATGATTCCGAAAAGAAGGCAAAAGCCGGCGGAAGCGGAGAAGAGTGGACAAAGGAAGAGATCGCTCAGATCTCGAACAAGTTCCTTTCTCTTGCCGACGAATTCAAGTTCGGAGATATATTTGATATCCTCGATAATATCAGGAACATTGAAAAGGGCCCGGAGACAAAGGCATTCTTTGACGAACTTACCAATATCATGAACAACCTCGACATAGATGAACTCAAGGCATTCCTTGGCGGACACGTAATGAGATGAATAAGATAAAACTGCCCGAAACGGTACGGAAAATAATAAATACGATAACGGCGGCCGGCTACGAAGCATATGCTGTAGGCGGCTGTATTCGTGATATGCTCCTCGGAAAAGAACCGAAGGATTATGACATCACGACTTCGGCTAAACCCGAAGAAGTAAAGGCGCTCTTTCGAAGAACGATCGATACCGGGATAGAACACGGTACCGTCACCATAATGGTCAAGGAAACCGGATACGAAGTCACGACCTACAGGATCGACGGCAAATACGAAGATTCCCGTCACCCTTCGGAGGTAAAGTTTACCAGATCGCTCAAAGAAGATCTTTTAAGGCGGGATTTTACGATAAACGCCATGGCATATAACGATCAAGACGGCCTGCAGGATCCTTTTGACGGGGTTTCGGACCTGGAAAAAGGGATCATAAGGTGCGTCGGAGATCCGATGATGAGATTCGGAGAGGATGCGCTCCGCATCATGAGAGCCGTGAGATTCTCGGCTCAGCTCGGATATGAGATAGAAACAAAGACCTTTGAAGCCATGAAGGCACTTTCGGGAACACTCGAAAAAATAAGCAAAGAGCGAATTCAGGCGGAACTTGAAAAGCTGCTTTGCTCCGACCATCCCGGAAACATAAGGATCGCATATGAGACCGGTATAACAAAAGTCATCATGCCGGAATTTGATGAGATGATGCAATGCGAACAGAACAATCCGCATCACTGTTACAGCGTCGGAGAACATACCGTTCATGTTGTCGAGAACATAGAAAACGACAGATATTTAAGGCTTGGTGCGCTTTTCCACGATATAGGAAAACCGGAATGCAAGAAGACGGGCGAAGACGGGATCGATCATTTCCACGGACATCCCGAGGTTTCGCGCATGATGGCCCGCAATATCTTAAGAAGACTTAAGTTTGACAACAATACGATAAAGATCGTCAGCGAGCTTGCCGGATTCCATGATCTTTATGTGGATCCCACTCTAAAGGGTGTCCGCAAGGCCATGAACAAAACGGGTGAGGACCTTTTTCCCATGGTTTTAAAGATAAAATATGCCGATATAATGGCACAGAGTGATTTTAAGAGGGAAGAAAAGCTCGATAAACTTAAAATACTCAACGAGCTGTATGAAGAGATAATAAAAAACAAAGACTGCATCACCGTAAAAGATCTGGCGATAACGGGACACGATCTTATAAAAATGGGTGTTCCGGAAGGGCCCCGTATAAGACAGATCCTGCAGAAAGTGCTTGATGAGGTGATAGACGACCCTTCTTTAAATAACCGCGATTCTTTGATAGAATTGGTTAAGGACAGGAGATTGATCTAGATGAAATTCCGGCATAAAAAACCGATCTTAATATGGATAATGTCGATATGCCTCGTTCTTACCGGATGCTCCGGAATAGGTTTTGCGAAGGATTCCGAGTTTGAAAGTAATTACGAAAATACGGATGAAGAGCCCGAGAACATCTATGTTTCCGCAGCGCAGGGCATTATAAGGATCATCGATACCGAGAACATGCTCATAGATTTTTACGAGCTCGGTTCGACAGAGATAAAGAGCCTTTATTATGACGGCGGGACTGTGATCACAGACAGATATTCCCAGCCTCTCAGCATCGTACAGCTCCAGCAGGGAGATATGATATCCATTGCCTATAACAGCACCGTAAGTAAGGCCGGAAGCATATCTTTGATGAGCGATTCTTTTTCATATTCCGATATATCAAAGTATGTCGTTGAAAACAACGGAACCCAGATGACCATCGGCGATGAGATCTACAGTATCGATCCGCATGCGCATATCTTTTCCGAAGGCGAAGAGATAACCATTGACCGTCTTATAGACCGCGACGGGATCACCATACAAGGTATGGGTCATACCATCTACAGCGTAAGGGTTGATGACGGACACGGATATCTTGAACTTGCGGGAGAAGATGCTCTTGTCGGCGGATGGATAGAGATCGGACAGACACTCATTTCCCAGATATACGATAACATGCTCTTTACCGTTCCCGAAGGAGACTATACCGTAAGGCTTACGGCATCCGGAATAGATGAATACAGGGACGTTACGATCAGGAGAAACCAGATAACGACGCTCGATGTTTCCGGGATCAAGTCACCCGAGCCCGAAAAAGCGATCATAGGATTTGATATCAATCCCGGAAATGCGGTAACGGAAATTGACGGAGAAGTTATAGATACATCCTTCAGGATCAAGCTTCCGGTGGGCGTGCATGAGCTTAAGGTAAGCGCGACAGGTTATTCTTCGGTCAGGGAATTTTTCGAGGTGACCGGCGAAGATATGACCATCAGCATAGATCTTATCAAGATCACGGAAGAAGAAAGCGCATCGATCGTTGTTCCTACCGCTACACCTGTGAGCAGCGTTTCCGGTAATTCACTCTATTCCGAGGCTACTCCGACTCCAAGCGGAAGTGAGGTTGTCTACGGAAACATGATCATCGACAGTCCGAATGCGGCCGATGTTTACGAGGATAATGTATATAAGGGCAGAGTACCCGTTATCTATCCCAAGAAGGTGGGTACACATACTCTTACACTCAGGAAGCCCGGATTCGTTACCGTAAGCTATACGGTTACCGTTAAGAATGACGGAAAAGACCAGAAGTATGCATTCCCCGAAATGACTCTGGATAACGGTTCAAGTGTGAGCGGAAATTCACTTGCGACACCTACGCCCACTCCGACCGAAACACCGGCTCCGACACCCGATCCCACTCCCGATCCGACACCCGATCCGGAATGATAAAGGGGCGTTTGATGACAGTGTTGGGTTACATAATCAAAAGCAACCCGTTAACATAATTCAAAATGCCGAAAAACCTTGATTTTTCGGGAAAAAATGGCACTTTTTACTTGACTTTTCGGGGCAAAGATTATATAAATGTTTATAGGCGTTTAAGAAAACAAATCGCTGTATAATTGTCTAAATTATAGGAGGAATTAAAATGAACAAGACAGAATTAGTTGAAGCTATGGCTAAGGCAGCTGGACTTTCAAAGAAGGATAGCGAGAAGGCTCTTAAGGCTTTCACAGACACAGTTGCTAAGACACTTAAGAAGGGTGACAAGGTTCAGTTAGTTGGTTTCGGTACTTTCGAAGTATCTAAGAGAGCTGCCAGAACAGGACGTAACCCTCAGACAGGCGCAGAGATGAAGATCAAGGCTTCTAAGGCTCCTAAGTTCAAGGCTGGTAAGGCTTTAAAGGATCTGCTTAACTAATATTAAGTATAGTAAATTTGGAGAGCCCGCTTCCTTGGAAGCGGGTTCTTTTTTTGGAGAATAAGGATGCGGCTGGATAAGTATTTAAAGGTGTCCCGACTAATCAAGAGAAGGACGGTGGCCAATGAGGCATGTGATGCCGGAAGGGTCGTTATCAACGGAAATGTTGCCAAAGCCTCCTATAATGTCAAAGAAGGCGACGAGATAGAGATAACATTCGGTAACAAAACGGTCAAAGTCCGGGTGACCGATGTCAGGGAAACCGTAAAAAAAGAAGAAGCAAAAGAGATGTTTGAGTATATTTAGTATTCTTTTTTCAGGGCGACACTATATCTTGTGGTTTTTATGTTAACCCGCACAAGATGTTGAGAAAGCCCGAAAAATCAACACTTTTGCGCTTGACGGTTTGCATAATGTCATATAAAATAATGTTATGTTACCTAGGGGCAGAAGAAAAAGGCACAACAGAACTGCTAAATTACTCATCGGTTTTGTCGTAGTACTGGTTCTTGTGGTTACAGGAATCCAGTGTAATGAGCTAAGACAAAGGCGTGATTATTATGCGGAAAAAGAGATGCAGTTAAGTGCCGAGATCGAAGCCGAAGAGGAACGTGCCGAGGAAATATCCGAATACGAGACTTATACCCATACGAAAGCATATATCGAAGAGATAGCCCGAAACAAATTAGGTCTTGTATATGAGGGCGAGATCTTATTTAAGGATGAAAACTAAGGTTTTTGAATATATCACCAAATACGAAATGCTCCGTGAAGGCGACAGAGTCGTCATCGGGGTATCGGGAGGACCGGATTCTGTGTGCCTCCTTTTTTTGTTGCACGAATTTGCCCGTACGATGAAACTCGATATAGAAGCGGTACACGTCAACCATATGCTGAGGGAAGAGGCCGATGACGAAGAGAAGTTTGTAAGTGATCTTTGCGCAAAACTCGGTATCAGGTTTCATGCTGCAAGGGCTGATGTAAAAAAATATGCCGAAGAGACAGGTCTTTCCACTGAGGAAGCGGGACGTATCATAAGATATGATGCGTTCAAAAAGGTACTCGGTTTAAACGAAGGCAGGATAGCCGTGGCCCATAATAAGAACGACCTGGCGGAAACTGTTATGTTCAATCTTTTCCGCGGATCCGGATTAAAGGGACTTTGCGGGATAGAACCCGTGAACGGACAGATCATAAGACCGCTGCTTTGCTGCCAAAGAAGCGAGATCATGGATTACCTTGAAAAGAACGGGATAGAATACGTTATCGACAAGAGTAATCTTACCGACGAATATACGAGGAATAAGATAAGACATCACATAATCGAATACGCAGAGGAAAACATCGTTCATGGATGTGTTTCGAATATCGCCAGGGCGACCGAGCGTCTTTCCTGTGCGGAATCCTATATAAAAAAGATGACACTGGAAGCTGCGACCAGATGCGCCTTTACCGAAGGGCCCGAGATCCTTCTTTATGCGGATAAGCTCAAGGAAGAGGATCCTTTTATCGCAGAGAATATAATCTATGAGATGATCGCCACGGCAGCAGGCGCAAAAAAAGACATAACCTCGGAGCATGTCGCAAACGTGTATGACCTACTTTATACCGACGGGACAAAAGAGATAGATCTTCCGTATGGGATAACGGTCAGAAAAGAATACAACAGGGTCTCATTTTTAAGGAATAAAGACAGGGATGAAGCGCCGGAACTTCCGCCGGTCACACAGCGTATCCTTGAGGATTTCGATCCCGAAAATATACCGCGCGATAACTATACGAAATGGTTTGATTATGATAAAATCAGTAATGCGTGTGTTTTACGTTACCGCGCCGGAGGAGATTACCTGACGGTCAATGCCTCCTGCGGGAAAAAATCGCTTCAGGATTATATGGTGAACGAAAAGATCCCAAAGGATAAACGGGACAGTATACCGATCCTTGCGGACGGTTCTCATGTCATGTGGGTCGTCGGATACAGGATAAGCGAGTATTACAAGGTCACCGCCGATACGAAGCGGGTACTTGAGGTGACGGTGTGCCCGTCAAATGATCGATGATACCGAAGAGATCTTCAGTCGATATCACATGCAGGAAAGGAAAAAATATGGGAGAAAAGATAAAGATCCTTTTAACAGAGGATGAAGTAAACGCAAGGATCAAAGAACTCGGAGAGCAGATAAGCAGGGATTATGAAGGAGAAGAAGTACATCTTATCTGTATCCTCAAAGGAGCTGTATTTATCACCACCGAGCTGGCAAAAAGGATAACCGTTCCGGTTTCGCTTGATTTTATGTCTGTTTCAAGCTATCAGGGAACAACTTCCACCGGTGCCGTTAAGATAATCAAAGATCTTGATCATATAATAGAAGGAAAGAACGTTATCGTGGTTGAGGATATAATAGATACGGGAAGAACCCTAAACTATCTCATAAAGATGCTGGGAAACAGAAATCCCAAGTCCATAAAGCTCTGTACGCTTCTTGATAAGCCGGACAGAAGAGTGGTCGATGTAGACGTGGATTATGTGGGATTTGAGATACCCGATGAGTTCGTGGTCGGTTTCGGTCTCGACTTCGATCAGAAATACAGAAATCTTCCTTTTATAGGTGTAGTTGAACAGAGTGATTAAAGGAGTAAAGCCTTGAACAATCAAAGAAGAGGCATCAGTCTTTATTTTCTGCTGATGCTGGTCATCATAATACTGATGATCGTACCCAATTTCCTTAAGAATGACGATACCACCTTTACCAGGGGAGATCTTGACAGTGCGATAGCTTCTTCCAAGGTAAAGACGGTGTATATCACACCCAATCGCCAGACTCCTACGGGAGTTGTCGAGATAGTCCTTACCGGCGGCAGCTCAAAGAAGATGTATGTTACGGATGTAAGGGAGATAGAGCAGTATCTGCTTGATAAGAACATAGACCCCGTAGTCGAAAAGGTATCCGAAGAAAGTTATTTCATGACTACGTTACTGCCCATAATAATCTGTGCGGTCATAGTCATCTTCCTTATGATGATACTGAACGGCGGAGGCGGCGGAGCTGCCAATGCAAAGATGATGAACTTCGGAAAATCGAGGGCAAGGCTTTCCGGAGATACCAAGAAGACTTTCCAGGATGTTGCCGGACTTACGGAGGAAAGGGAACAGCTTGAAGAGATAGTGGATTTCCTGAAGGACCCTGAAAAGTACACCAAGCTCGGTGCAAGGATACCCAAAGGAATCCTGCTTGAGGGTGCACCCGGTACAGGTAAGACATTGCTTGCGAAGGCAGTAGCCGGAGAAGCCGGTGTTCCGTTCTTTTCCATCTCGGGTTCCGATTTCGTCGAAATGTTCGTCGGTGTCGGAGCATCAAGAGTAAGAGACCTTTTTGAAGATGCAAAGCACCATGCTCCCTGCATGGTATTCATAGATGAGATCGATGCGGTCGCCAGACGACGCGGAACAGGTATGGGCGGCGGACACGACGAACGTGAGCAGACGCTGAACCAGCTGCTCGTTGAAATGGACGGATTTGCCGAAAACAGCGGTATCATCGTCATGGCGGCTACCAACAGGGTGGATATCCTGGATCCCGCTATCATGCGTCCCGGAAGATTTGACCGTCAGATAGCGGTAAATCGTCCCGATGTTGCCGGAAGAGAAGCGATCCTTAACGTTCATGCCAAGAACAAGCCTCTGGCAGAGGATGTCAACTTAAAGAGGATCGCCCAGACTACCGCAGGATTTACCGGAGCGGATCTTGAAAACCTCCTTAATGAATCTGCGATCCTGGCTGCAAGACTCGGAAGATCGTTCATCGTTCATAAAGATATCGAGCAGTCATTCATCAAGATCGGTATGGGTGTCGAGAAGAAGTCGAAGATCATTTCAGATGAAGATAAGAGGATCACAGCTTATCATGAAGCCGGACATGCGATATTGTTCCATGTGCTTCCGAAGGTCGATCCCGTGCAGATAATATCGATAATCCCTACGGGACTCGGAGCAGGCGGATTTACGATGCCCCTTCCCGAAAAGGACGAATCATATATCACCAAGTCGAAGCTTGAACAGGAGATCATGGTGGCTTTAGGCGGAAGGATAGCTGAAGACATCATATTCGGTGATATCACGACCGGAGCGATAAGCGATATCAAGAAGGCAACCGGTATCGCGAGAAATATGGTGACCAAGTACGGTATGTCCGATAAACTCGGAATGATCAACTATGATGATGATTCCGATGAAGTATTCATCGGACGTGACCTTGCTCATGCCAAGGCCCACAGCGAACTCATTTCAGGCCAGATCGACAGCGAAGTAAGACGCATCATCGACGAATGCTACAAGACTGCTGAGGAAAAGATCAAAGAGCATATGGATGTTCTTCATTCCTGCGCTTCTCTGCTCCTTGAAAAGGAAAAGATCGGAAGGGAAGAGTTCGAAGCACTGTTTGGTTAATATGCACAAAAAAGACACAGGTCTTTTAGTAAATTTGTGAAATCTTGGTATTGTTTGATATATAGGCGGGTGCTATTATACTACTTGTAACCCCCCAATACATTTTTTTATAGTTTTTGCTATACCCCATAAGAAAGAAATACCTTCTCTGAGACAGCCGGTTGATCATCAATCGGCTGTTTCACTGTCTTTTGGAATGATTACTGATGATGGCAGCGATAAATCCGATAGGATGATATTTTTTGCCATATATGTAATCTCTTTATACTCTTTGGAAGGATAAGAGCGAGTAAAGATGACAAGAACCCTGTTAGATGGACTTGTCAGTTTTCTTATATCCCCTTTGTACAATGTGACAGGTATATCACAAGTTGATTCTCGTCTAAAACCTACGCTTAAAACGAATTTTGTATCACCAATAAAATAATCAGCCTGAATTAAAACTCCACTGTTTATAAAATCCCCGATCATGCAATTATGATATGGTAAACTGTGAAGAAATGGTAATACCTGGAGTTTCTGTTCTGCTTTTCCCTGACGATCAAAAGAGATATCATCAGTAGACAGGTTATGTTCAATACATGCTTTATAAAACTGTTTAGCAGTCAAATTGGTTTTTAATCCCGTTAAATGTAGAAAATGCCAGTTTCTAAAGACTATTTCGTTATATCTGATATCACCACCTGATTTGTATACAATTAAAAAAGTTCTGTTGTTAAGATATTTTTCATAGTTATTTGCGGCTTCCAGGATAATATGTATTGTTTTTTTCTTGTCGATTGCCATTTATAAACCTTTCCTAAATACAAAAGAGGCTATCCAAATAGGACAGCCTCTTTTATCATATATGCTGATTTTTCTGTTGTCTGCCAACATTCCGGTATATCATACCCGGCATGAATGTGGAGTTTTTCCGTTGCTCCCCAACCCCCGGCCCATTGCGTCCGGCATGAATATCAGATTTTTATGGTGTCAGCTCACCAAACAGTTTCCTGTTAAAAACATAGTAACAAAACTACGTATGTTTTTCAACGATTATTGTCCTTTTTCCGGTTAAATTTTGTAAGATTTCAATTCTATTATCAGTTGTTTATCATAAATAAGTACGGGGATATCATCCTCAAAATGATATGTATACGCCATCATGGGTTCGCCTGCTATATAGGTCGTAACCATGGATCTATCCGGATCTATAATCCAGTATTCCTTTACTCCGGAAAGCATATATTTATGCATTTTATCGTTGTAGTCACGTTTCCTTGAACTATCGGAAACCACTTCAATAACCCAGTCAGGAGCACCGTTGATCCCATATTCATCCAGAATATCAGGTTCGCATACAACAGCAATATCCGGTATCAGAACGGTATCGTCACGTTCACCCAGCCTGACATTTACTCCGACATTGAACATTCGGCAATTGTCATGGTGATCTTTAATGTATTGATCTATCACACCGCCTATATATTGGACTATTTCCTGATGGCGCAAATTAGGAGCATTGTTGAAGATCAGATATCCGTCGAGCAGTTCACAGTTTCGATCTTCATCCAATTCACGGAATACATCCACAGTAAGCAGCTCCCTGTTATGGGGGGCCAGATTGCTCTTATGATCAGATTGCTCATCAAAATCTTCATCCTGATGTTTAAGGATATATGCCTCTATGGCTGCTCTGTAAGCCTCAACGCGGAAACGCATCTCTTCTCTGGTAAGAACTTTATCCAGTTTCTCAATTGTTAAATACGAAGGATTCTTAGTTTCACCTGTCATTATCTTACTGACAGTACTGAC
>JAIKZO010000001.1 GCA_024682115.1 Lachnospiraceae bacterium | reverse complement strand
CATAATTTCTGCAAAGGCCGCGGATACTGGACCGAGACAAGAGCCGAGAGGACAAAGCTTTTTAAACAGGAAGATAACGGTCCCGCATTCATGAACGAATATGCTTATCCTCTAAATACGGTCGACAAACCCGCGATCATGGATAAGCTTCTTACATACATGAGGAAAAAGGATATACTGGGACTCGGAAGATGGGGCGAGCACAGCCACTTTAATTCCGATCTTGTTGTACAGAAGGCGCTAGCCCTGTCAGATGTTCTGCACATAAAATAAGATACGGCCGTCGCATGGTCTTTAAGATGCGCATCGCCGAACAAGGAAAGGCATTTTGGGCGCACTGAGCCGAATAAAGAAAGAATAAAAATGGATTATAAGATAGTTCTGGCATCCGCTTCTCCGCGCAGGAAGGAACTGCTCGAGAAGATCGGACTTGAATTTGATATCTGTCCTTCTGACAAGGATGAAATCGTAACTTCGATGGTCCCGTCGGAGGTATGCGTTGAGCTTTCGAGACAGAAGGCTCTGGATGTCGCTTCTTCGATAAAGACCTATAACGAAACGCATCCGGAGATCACTTCGCCGCAGGATATAATGGTGATCGGTGCCGATACCATCGTTTACTGTGACGGACAGATACTCGGGAAACCTGAAGATGAAGCCGACGCAAAAAGGATGCTCGGGATGCTTTCCGATAACACCCATGAGGTATATACGGGAGTTACGATAGTGTTCATTTATAAAGACGGACGTGCCGGAGAATATTCCTTTTTCGAGTCGACAAAGGTCACGTGCTATCCGATCACCGAAAAGGATATAGATGATTACATCTCTTCGGGCGAACCGATGGATAAAGCCGGAGCTTACGGGATACAGGGTCTTTTTATAAAGCATGTAAAAAAGATAGACGGAGAATACGCCAACGTCGTCGGACTTCCGGTGGCGCGCTTATACCAGGAACTTAAGAATACGTTATAGGACGGACGGGAAAATGTTTACGTTTGACAGTATCGTAAGATACAGCGAAGTCGATCACAGGGAAAAACTTAATATACTCGGAGTACTCAATTACTTTCAGGATTGTTCGACCCTTCAGTCGGAATCGCTCGGAGCCGGTGTAAAGGCCCTTCATGATAAAAATCTGGTATGGGTGATCTCGACCTGGCAGATAGACGTACTAAGATATCCCGAACTCGGAGAGAAGATAACGATAGGAACCTTTCCTTATAAATTCAAAGGTTTTTTCGGAATGAGGAACTTCCTCATCAAGGACCAAAAAGGCGATACCGTGGCAATGGGTGATACACTCTGGACGCTGCTGGATTATAAAGAAGGAAAGCCGGCGAGAGTGACGGAAGATGTCCTTAAGGGATTCGTTATGGAGGAACCTCTTCCGATGGAGAAAACCAGGGGAAAGATAATGATCCCCGATGATATCAGAGCGTGTGATCCCATAAAAGTAAGACAGCATCATCTCGATGCGAACATGCACGTGAATAACGGGAAATATGTCGAGATGATCATGGATGAGCTCGGTTTCACGGATCCCAAAAGACTCAGGGTCGAATACCGCAAACAGGAAAGACTTGATGAGATACTCACTCCCTATATTTATGAAGACGAAGAAAAGACCGTTGCGATGATAAAGGATTCTTCGGGAGAGACGAGCACGGTCATGGAGTTTACGAAATGATAGAACTCGGAAAAAGACAGATGCTTACAATAGTAAAGATAGCCGAACACGGAGCTTACCTTGCGGATACCGTTAACAAAGATACGGATCCCGAAAGCGAAGAGTCGAGAGTGCTCCTTCCCAAAAAGGAGCTGCCGGAAGACGCCATGTACATGGATCCGATCGATGTTTTCATCTACAGGGATTCAAAGGACAGACTCATAGCAACGACCAGAGAACCGCTCATTAAGCTCGGCGAGGTTTCGGCACTTAAGGTAAAGGACGTTTCGAATATAGGAGCGTTCCTTGACTGGGGCCTTGAAAAGGATCTTTTTTTACCGTTTAAGGAACAGAAGGAAAAAGTCTCAAAGGGAGATGTGGTTCCGGTAAGGCTCTATGTTGACAAGAGCAAAAGACTCTGCGCGACGATGTGGGTAAAAGGTGATGAAAAGAAGACCGGAGATTACCTTAAGAACGCAACGCTCCTTACGGAGATACTTGAGAAGAACGGCGGAGCTCTTTCCGTCGGAGACAAGTCGTCTCCCGAAAAGATCATGAAGATGACAGGGATGAGCAAGAACGAGTTTAAAAAAGCCGCGGGAAATCTTTATAAGCAAAGACTCGTAAGGATAACCGAAGACAGTATAGAACTCATAAAGGACAATAAAAGATAAATGTCTTATAAAGCAAAAGAACGGAGCTTAAATACTTAAGCGCCGTTCTTTTGATTAATCGATTAATACCGGAACCTATACCGACATGTCGAAATTAGCTCCGACACCCGGATTGACGGACAACTCCATAGAGCGATCCATCATGCTGACCAGACTTTCGCCCTGCGTCTCAAGATTGTCCAAAGACTTACTGAGCATGGCTACGCCGAACTGGTTCTGAGTATTAACCAAAGATAAAGAGGTTGATAACCCGGCAATATCCATATGATCACTCCTTTCTGTTTCCGGTACAGTAATTTTATCAGAAAAAAGGTGGTTTATCAAGGAAAATGCCACAAAAATACACAATCTTTTCACATTTTCCCTGTGGTATTTTTTGTGAAAATATATTAAAATGTATAATGAGTTTTTGTTGAAACTGACGAACCTTTACCATACAAGGGGGATAACGGATGATCTCAAACCAGACTTTACAGGGAACAATAGACGGCCTTAAGAACATCGCAAGGGCCGATTTTTCCGTACTTGATTCCGAGGGCAAGGAAGTAGTGACGACTCTTACCGAATCAAGATCCTTCAGGGACGAGGCAGCGGAATTCGCCAAAACTCCCGCGGATTCCCAGGAGATCAACGGATGCCAGTATTTTAAGATATACGACGATAATTTCGTGGAGTATATCCTGGTTTCCATGGGAGAAGGCGAGGATGCTTATCTTATCGGCAAAATGGCCGCTTTCCAGATACAGAATCTGATAGTAGCGTATAAGGAGCGTTTTGATAAGGACAACTTTGTAAAGAACCTGCTCCTTGATAACCTGCTCCTTGTAGATATCTATTCCCGTGCAAAAAAGCTTCATATAGATACCGATGTGCCCAGAGTCGTGATGTCGCTTGAATGTTCCAATTCCAAGGATGTGAACGTGCTCGAAGCGGCGAGGGGCTTTTTCGGCACGAACAACAACGATTACGTTACCGCAGTCGATGAAAAGGATGTCCTTGTCATAAAGGATCTTTCCGAGGGAACTTCCAAGTTCGACATCGACCGTATCGCGATGTCGCTGCAGAGAGCACTTGAAAAAGAAGGAATAAAAGGCATCAAGATAGCATACGGAACCACGGTTCCGGAACTCAAGGAAGTATCTCGTTCATACAAGGAAGCCAAGATGGCGATGGATGTCGGAAAGATCTTCTTTGAGGAAAGGAGCATCATCGCATATGAAGAACTCGGTATAGGGCGACTCATTTATCAGCTCCCGCTCCCTCTTTGCAAGATGTTCATAAAAGAGATATTCGGAGACAAATCTCCCGCGGCGTTTGATGAGGAAACACTGACGACCATATATAAATTCTTTGAGAACAGCCTTAATGTTTCCGAGACATCAAGACAGCTTTTCATTCACAGAAATACCCTGGTTTACAGACTTGATAAGATACTTAAGCTGACGGGGCTCGATCTTCGCACGTTCGACGATGCGATCACGTTCCATATAGCTCTGATGGTAGTTAAGTATATGAAATACATGGAAAACTTCGATTATTGATTTAAGGAGAAAAAAAGTGGCAAAGGATTCTTACTCTAACGAAAAAAAGAAACTGAGACTGAACCCGAACGGTGACATCATCACTCTTGAAAATGTCAGCAAATCTTATGCCTCAAACGGTGCACCCATACTTAACGGAGTCGATCTTCGTATCAAAAAGGGCGAGTTCGTGTTCATAATCGGCGACAGCGGAGCAGGAAAATCTACGATAATAAAGCTCCTTTTAAAGGAACTTACCGCAACCGACGGACATATCATGGTAATGGGTCAGGACCTTAACAAGATCCGCCACCGCAAGATACCCAAGTACAGAAGAAACCTCGGTATAGTATTCCAGGATTTCAGACTGTTAAAGGACAGGAACGTTTATGAAAACGTTGCGTTCGCACAGAGGATAATCCAGGTTCCCAATAAAGACATTAAGAGAAATGTTCCCAGCATACTCGCAACGGTAGGTCTTGCAGGTAAGTATAAGGCCCGCCCGAAGCAGCTTTCCGGAGGTGAACAGCAGAGAGTTGCCATAGCAAGAGCGCTTGTCAACAGACCGGCTATCCTCTTGGCGGATGAGCCTACCGGAAACCTTGACCCCGATACAACATGGGAGATCATGAAGCTTCTTGAACAGATAAACGAAAACGGAACGACCATCCTCATGGTCACACACAACAGGGAAATAGTCGATACGATGAAGAAGAGAGTCGTTACGATGAAAAAGGGTGTTATTGTAAGCGACGAGGAGAGAGGCGGTTACGTTTATGAAGATTAGTACGTTATTTTATACCATCAAACAGGGTATCATTAACATTTTCCGAAATAAATGGTTCTCGCTGGCTTCCATCGCTACCATAGGTGCGTGCCTTTTCCTTTTCGGATTGTTCTACTGTGTTGTGGCTAACTTCCAGAACATAGTAAAGACAGCCGAAGAAGGAGTTTCCGTTACGGTGTTCTTTGATGAGGGAATAACCCAGCAGAGGATAGACGAGATAGGACAGCTCATAGATAAAAGGCCTGAAGTTGCAAAGAAGGTTTATATCTCGGCAGACGAAGCATGGGAAAGCTTCAAGGTTGAATACCTCGGAGAGTATGCCGACGGATTTACCGAGAATCCCCTTGCCGATTCTTCAAGCTACGAGATATACATGTCTGACGTATCGATGCAGCCCGCACTGGTAGCATATCTTGAAAGTGTGGAGGGTATAAGGACGGTCAACAGATCGGAAGTCACAGCGTCTACCCTTACCGGAGTAAATGCACTTATCGCTTATGTTTCGGTCGGAATAATCGCGATACTTCTTGCCGTATCGGTTTTCCTTATAAGCAATACCGTTACGATAGGTATCTCGGTACGTAAGGAAGAGATATCGATCATGAAATACATAGGAGCTACGGACTTTTTCGTAAGATCGCCTTTCGTTATAGAAGGTATGATCATAGGTGCGGTCGGGGCACTCATACCCGATGCGATCATCTATTTCCTTTATAATTCGGTCCTCATATTCATCAAGAACGAATTCTCGAGCCTTAACGAACTGCTCGTATTCCTTTCGATGGATCAGATATTCCACACACTGCTCCCGCTCTCGTTCGGAATAGGCGTCGGAATAGGTTTCCTCGGATCGATAACAACGGTAAGAAAACACCTGAGAGTATAAAAGAAACCGATGAAAAGCGCAAAACGGATATTATGTCTTATATTAAGCTTAATAGTTGTTTTTCTTTTTGCCGGGCAGGGAAGCAGTGCTTTGTCCGATGAGCTCACCAACGAAAGTATCCAGAAAAAGGAAGCCGAGATCAGCGAGGCCAAAAAGGAACGCGAAGCCTTAAAGGGAAGTCTTACCGATGTAAAGCAGGTAAAAAAAGAGCTTGAAAATTCCAAGCAGGATCTGGATAGATATGTAACGGAGCTAGACAGCAACGTTACCGAGATACAGTTGAAGATAGATGACCTTGAGCAGAGGATAATCGCAAAGGAAGAAGAGATAGTCCAAAAGACTGCCGAACTTGACGAGGCCGTTGAAGTCCAGACTGCCCAGTACGAGGCCATGAAAAGAAGGATCAAGTTCATGTACGAGCGTGGAGACATGATGTATTTGGACTTGCTTTTTAGTGCCAATACCTTCAGTGATATGCTGAACAAGGCCGAGTATATCGAAGAGCTTTCGGCATATGACAGACGTAAGCTTGATGAATATGTCGAATATACAAAATATGTTTCCCTGTGCAAGCAGGAGCTTGAAGAGGAAAAAGGCATACTTGATGATACCAAGGCCGCATCGGAACAGGAAAAAGCGGCGCTTGACGAACTCATAGAGACCAAAAAAGGCGAGATAGAAAGACTGAGTTCCGATATCAGCAACAAAGAAGCCGCAATCGAGGAATACGAAGCAGAGATAGCGGCACAGAACGAGACGATACAGGCCCTCGAGGCTGCGGTTGCGGAAGAAAGAAAAAGGCTTGCCGAGGAACAGAACAGACGTTACGACGGAGGCATGTTCACCTTCCCGTGTCCCAACATGAAGAGAGTTTCGGATGAATACGGATACAGGATACATCCAACGCTGGGAATAGAGAAGTTCCATAACGGAGTTGATATGGCAGCGCCTTCGGGTAGTCCCATACTTGCGGCATATAACGGCAAAGTTGTCGCAGCGGATTATAGCTCGACCATGGGCAATTATATAATGATAAATCACGGTGACGGTTTATATACCATTTATATGCATGCATCCGCCCTTTACGTTTCGAAGGGGCAGGAGGTTTCTAAGGGACAGACCATAGCTGCGGTTGGTTCCACCGGTCGTTCCACGGGACCGCATCTGCATTTCGGTGTCCGCAAGGACGGTAATTACGTTAATCCGTGGCAGTATTTAAGCAGATAGGAAGTAGTTGAAAGATGGACAATGAATTATCACGTGCCGAAGAGATCGGACAGATAGAAAAAAACGCTAAGATAAGAGGTCTTATAATTGGCCTTATCATTGGAATGACAGTGATGTTCCTTATCTTCGGCGCATATTTTATCTTATCCGGAATGATAGGCACTTCCGGCGGGAAAGCCGTTCTGGGAGATAAAGAATTACGCAAGGTAAATGAGATCGTAAACAAGATAGATAAGAATTTCTACAGTTATTCGGAAGAGACCGGAACTGATGGCATGGCCGAAGGAGTTTACAAAGGTATAGTCGCATCGCTCAACGATCCCTATTCCGAGTATTACTCAAAGGAAGAGCTCCAGGCCGCACTTGACGATTCCGAAGGAATATCCTACGGGATAGGATGCTATGTCTCTCTGGACAAAGAGATGAACATGCCTCTCATAGCCGGAGTAATGGAAGAATCTCCCGCAGAGCAGGCGGGGCTCCGTGACGGAGATATAATCTATATGGTTGACGGAGAGTCAACGATGGGCCTTACGCTTACCAAGATAGTTTCGATGATCAAAGGACTTGAAGGCACATCGGTCCATCTGACGATCTACAGGGAAGGCGAACCCGATTATCTTGAGTTTGATATAACAAGGGGCAAGCTCATCGAGACGGATACCGTAACATACGGCACTCTGATGGATGATGAGAGTATAGGCTATCTTAAGATATCGGAATTCAGTGATGTTACGCTCGATCAGTATCTTGAGGCGATGGCGGATCTTGAATCTCTTGAGATAAAAGGACTGGTCCTTGACTTAAGAGGCAACCACGGCGGAAATCTCGATACGGTCGTAGATATAGCAAGAAGGATACTTCCCAAGGGAATGATAGTATATACCGAGGACGTAAAAGGAAGGCGCGAGAACTACGAGTGTGACGGAAAACACGAACTCCAGATCCCGCTTGTTGTTCTTACGAATGAATACAGTGCTTCCGCTGCAGAGATACTTGCGGGTGCGATACAGGATCATCACAAGGGAACACTAGTCGGAACGACCACGTTCGGAAAAGGAATAGTCCAGAGGATATTCAGCTTAAGTGACAGGTCTGCGGTAAAGCTTACGATCAGCGCATACTTTACTCCTTCCGGAAGAAACATTCAGGGAACGGGTATAGAACCCGATGTTGAGATAGAATATGATTATGACAAGGCACTTGAGACCGGCGAGGATAATCAGGTCGATAAGGCACTGGAGATCCTTCAGGAACAGATAAAGTAAGGATACAGAGGTAAGATATGAAAAAAAGCACGATAGTACATATAGTGATTCTTTCACTTATATTACTGATAGTAATAATTGCCGTGTTCAGGCTCGTCAGGTGGAATGCGGGAGCATATAACAAAGAAAAGGATGTTGCACAGGTGGATCCTTCGGAATTCGACGTCGAAGTCCTTGATATGATCATACCGATGGAATCAAACAGATTTGCCGGACATGAAGATGACGGTGAACTCAATATCCTCTGTATCGGAAACAATCCTTTTTCCGATGACCGCTCAGAAAAAGGGCTTGCAAACCTTATCGCCAAAAAGACTAACTCGACAGTTTATGATATAGCTTTTCCGGATTCTTCGACATGCTATCATAACGTGCCTATAAATCCCGGCTTTCCCTGGGATCATTACAACCTTCCTTCCGTAGGTGCGGCACTCGTTTCAGGGAATTTCATTCCGATGGAATCGGCATTTGAATATGTGGAGGACAAGGAAAAATACCGCACGGCAATAGATACGATAGAATCTCTTGATATGAACAAGATAGATGTGATCATCATCATGTATGACAGCACGGATTACAACACGGGAAGACCCTGTGACAATCCGGATGTGCCTACCGATCTTGCGGCTTTTACCGGAGGACTGAGATATTTCCTTCAGACGACGGAAGAGACATGGCCCTGGATAAGGACGTTTGTGATGACTCCCACATATGCTCAGTTCATGGATGAGAACGGCAAGCTTTACAGCGGAACCATAAAGGATATCGGAAACGGAGCGCTTCCCTACTATGTTCAGAAGGAGATCGATGCTTCGATCGACTGTGGCTGTTCGGTCATAGATAATTACTACGGAACGATCAACGAAGGTAATTATGAGGAATATATGACCGACCATATGCATTACAACGACAAAGGCAGAGAATTGCTTGCGGACAGGATAGCCTATATAATAAACAATAAGATGACTACCGTTGCCAGCCCTTCGGAGTAACGGACCTTTAAGACCCTGATCGGAAGGATAAATGAACAAAAAAAGCAATCCCGGGATCAAAGTCAATAAGATCAAGACAAAGGAAGTGATCAGAAAATACGGATTCAAACGTATACTGGGCTTCTTTTTGCTTGCGCTCGGGTTTATCATCTTCATTGTTACATATCATTATCTGTTATCTTTTTACATCAAACAGAGCATCATTACCCAAAGTGAATTGAATGCTTTCAATTCGGCAAAAGAGGTTGAGATATACCTTTCTACCGGAACCGATCTTATCTCGCTCACGGAATATTCCGTGAACAAGATGTTAAGTGACGGCGATCCGGAGGAAAAGATACTCGAATACCTTACCGATGAGACCAACAGGCTTCAGAATTCGATATTACCTGCGACAACAGGTCTTTACGGATGCATAAACGGTAAATATTTCGACGGTTCGGGATGGGATCCCGGGCCGGATTATGTTCCCGAAGAAAGACCCTGGTATACGGAAGCGATCGCCGATATCGGAGAAATAGTCCTTATCAATCCGTATTTTGATATGTATTCGCAGGAGGTAGTCATGACCATAGCAAAGGCCCTTCCCAACGGCAGGGATGTTGTGGCTATAGACGTTACCCTCGGAAGGATACAGGAGATCACGGAAAACGGTCTTGCCGGAGATTCCGGAACCACCAGGATGATAATAAGCTCCAACGGATTTGTTGTGGCACATACGGATACCGAGGAACGCGGCAAGAATTATCTGGAAGAAACGGAAGGTTTCGGAAGCTATATCCTTAAGAGCGTTGCCGGATCCGATGAAAATGCTTTTGAACTGTCTTATGACGGAAACAACTATATAGTCTATGTCGTTCCCATAGGAAAAGACTGGTACAGTATATCCGTTACGGAATCAAGGGATATTTACAGACCTTTAAGGATAATGCTCTATGCATCGGGATCGTCGATAATCCTTACATGTATCATATTTACTCTGATGATGCTCAGGTCAGGCAGAAATTCGCTGGTAAAAGACAATCTCCAGTCTATTCTGGGATCATCCGCCGATATATACATGTCGCTCTGTGATCTGGATGTAATAAACAACAGTGTTATAGGAATAAAGAATAAAAATCCCGCGATCGCAAAGGTGGTGGAATCCTGTGACCATAATATGAGGGAACTCTTTAACGGGATCATGACCGGATTGCCGGAAAGCCCTACAAAGCAGGCAGCGATCGAATTTGCCGATCTTTCGACGATAGACGAGAGGATGAAGGATACCGATGTGGCAACGGTCGAATATATCAGCTACGGAAATATCTGGGTCAGGGCAAGATATGTTGTATCCGAACGTACACCTGAAGGTAAAGTAGCCCATGTCATCTGGATGCTCGAGGATATTGACAAGGAAAAGAAGGAACGAGACCAGCTCATTGATATTTCGGAGAAAGCCCAGGCTGCGAGTGAGGCAAAGTCCGCTTTCCTTTCAAACATGTCGCATGAGATAAGAACTCCGATCAATGCGGTCCTCGGACTTAACGAAATGGTGCTCCGCGAAAGCGATGACGAAAATATCGTTAACTATGCACGGAACATCAAATCTGCGGGACGTACGCTGCTTGGTCTTATCAACGATATCCTTGATTTTTCAAAGATCGAGTCGGGCAAGATGGAGATCATCAAAGTCGATTACGATCTAGCGGCTATGATAAACGATCTGGTCACCCTTATAAAGAGGAGAACGGAGCTTAAAGGACTGAACCTCGTGCTGGATATCGACCAGAATACGCCGCAGAAACTTCACGGCGATGATATGAGGATAAGACAGATCATCACGAATCTCCTGACTAACGCCGTAAAATATACCGAAAAAGGAAATATTACCCTTTCGATCTCGTATACAAAAAAAGATGATAAGAGCATAATCCTTCATGTGTCGGTCAGGGATACCGGAATAGGTATCAGAAAAGATGACATGAAAAAACTCTTCTCCGAATATGAGCGTATCGATGAAAAGAAGAACAGGAACATAGAGGGAACGGGACTCGGAATGTCGATAACCCGAAGCCTTCTTTCCATGATGAACAGTTCCCTTAACGTAAACAGCGAATACGGAATAGGATCCGATTTCTCCTTCGATCTTGTTCAGGGTGTAACTGGATGGGAGCCCATCGGCGATTACGAAGAGACCTTCAAAAGAACGATGGAACTTAAGGAAGAGGAACGCAAGAGCTTTACGGCAAAGGATGCACGTATTCTCGTTATTGACGATAATTCCGTCAATCTTCTCGTTTTCGCCAGTCTTCTTAAGCACACATTGATGACGATAGACAGGGTTCAGAACGGGGACGAGGGATTGAAACATATGCTTGAAAACAAGTATGACATCATCTTCCTTGATCATATGATGCCCGAAAAAAACGGTATCGAGATACTTAAAGAGTTCAGATCACACAGGGACAATATAAATTCTGACACGCCTGTCATATGCCTCACGGCTAATGCGTTGACCGGAGCAAGACAAAAATATATGGAAGCCGGATTCAATGATTATCTGACAAAACCCATAGACTCCGTTCTTCTGGAAGAAATGGTGATTTCGTATCTGCCCGAAGAAAAAGTCATAAGGGACAAATGATACCCGGGCACAATCCTTAACATCTTAAACTTCGATACCTTCATAATATGTGTAAATAAAACATTATTATGGAGGTATCATTATGAACAATACTTTTGAAAACAGATATTCAACAGAAGAAAGAAAGACAAGATCACTCGACACCGTCATGAATCTGAGGAAAGAGAACTTCAGATACTACGATGTGGTCAGTGACTGCATAGATCCGACGACGGATCGCCATCTCGTAAGTCCCAACGATTCGACAATGACGAGATATACCGCTTTCAGGAACAACAAGATCGATTATGATGCGGATTCTTCCATGGAAGCCAATGTCATTTACGAAAAGATATTCGGAAAGGTGATCAACCGTCTGGATAAAAAAGTGATCCGCAGGCAGTATGACCGTGAAAACAAATACAATAAGTACGGTCTTAAGTATGAACTCGGAGAACCTGACTGCACCGGAGGACTCTCTTTCAGGGGCGATACGATGAATTCGGTCGCAACGACAAATAAGGCATATTACTGGGATCATAAGGAACTCCACAAAAGTGCGACCGGAAGGGAATTTCCCTGGCCCAAGGAGGCTCTTACCTTCATCGATCTTTATCACACTCCTGGTAATTTCATGCCTCTTCCGTGGAGAGAAGGGATCAGCATAAACCAGAGCAGAGGTACGGGAACGTCGAGGGACTTTTTTGATATATTCCTTATGGCTATCTACAATTACTTCCTGGAAGAGGACGGCAAAGAACCCGTAAACAGGATCAGATTAAGACATGTTCTCGGAAACAACGACAAACTCATACTCTTTATGAAGTATTTCCTTTTACCGTTCATCGAAGACGACAAAAGGAGATTCGATAACCAACCGTGCCAGCTCGTGGACGATATCGAAGACGGAAGCAACATGATCTGCTATGTCACTCCCGGATGGGAATCATTTATCGATAAATATCTTCTCCAGGACTATACGGAAAAAGGCCATTACGGGCACTACGGTAAGCCGAAGGAGTTATGGGCGGGACACTTTGACAGTTACGACAAAAACGGAAACGCCCTTCCTTTCAGGGAAGAACAGTATCTTGAATTCTGGAGGAATGCATCCAATCTGATCATAAAGAGAAATGACAGGATATTCGATGCTCTGCATGGCCTTTAAGATTTCAGGTGAATTTCAGGTTGACTGTTGATAATATCATTATTAAGGAAAGGAGTATATCATGCGCATACTGATCGCCGAAGATGAGATCGCAACAGCAAAGGCTTTAAAACTTCTGTTGGAAAAAGCCAAATATTCCGTAGACATCGTTCACAACGGGACCGATGCCTGGGATTATATTCAGGCGGGATCTTACGAGGTGATCGTGCTTGATATCATGATGCCGGGAATGAGCGGACTTGAGGTTCTTTCTCTTATAAGAAAGAACCGTATCGCCACTCCCGTTCTGCTCCTTACGGCAAAAGCCGAGATCGAGGACCGTGTGACGGGACTTGAGGCGGGGGCCGATGACTATCTGCCGAAACCGTTTGCGACCAGTGAACTCATAGCGAGGATAAAAGCACTCGGAAGGCGGAGCGAAAGCTATCAGGATTCCGAAAAGACAGTGGGAAATCTCGTACTTGACTCAAACAGATATGAAATGAGGGTTAACGGTAAGAGTGTTAACCTTACCAATAAGGAATTCCAGCTGATGGAATTATTCGTACAACATCCGGGATACGTTTTTTCCACGGAACATCTGATGGATAAGATATGGGGACTGGATACGGAATCGGATATAGATGTTGTCTGGACACACATCGGATTTGTGCGCAAGAAACTCCGCAGCATAGATGCGGATGTAGAGATAAAAACGATCCGCGGTGCAGGCTATTCGCTGGAGGTTACCGATGATTAAAAAAATGAGGCGGCGGGTCATACTTGCCGCAATGCTGGCATTTTTTGCCGTCATATTCATGATAGGCGTGCTGGTGAATGTCATTAATTTCATAGTGGTTACGAGTACGGCCGATCAGACTCTGTCCGCGATAATGTCCTTTGAGGAGAGGATACCGATGAAACCGAGGCCGGGAGATCCGCCTCCGGGTCCCTTTAAAGGACTGCCGGATGTCGAGTCAAACTACATGACGAGATTCTTTTCCGTAAGGTTTGACGAAAAAGGAGATGCGGTTTTGGTTTCGACCGATTATGTAGCTTCGGTGGATGAAGAAGCTGCGGTCAGGTATGCAAGGCAGATCCTGGATAAAAAGACCGATCACGGATATTATAAGGAATACCGCTATGTAAAGGATGAAAAAGACACCACCACCACGGTCATTTTCCTTAATACGTGGCGTGAGCAGATGTCGATGAGGTCGCTGCTCGTGCTCACGATCCTCGTTTCCGCACTGAGCCTTGCGATCGTATTTGTTCTGGTAGCTTTGCTTTCGAGAAGGGCGATAAGACCGATCGCAAACAACATTAAACAACAGAAACAGTTCATCACCGATGCAAGTCACGAGCTTAAGACTCCGCTCACTTCCATTTCGACCAGCATAGATGTGATCGCGCTTGAACACGGGGATGATGAGTGGACCGATAACATAAAGAAACAGACGGGAAGGCTTTCGAAACTCGTAAGCGAACTTGTCACGTTATCAAGGCTTGATGAGGAAAATCCGCTTCCGAACAAAGAGGAATTCTCACTGAGCAATACCGCGTGGGAGCTTATAGAACTTTATGAACCTCAGGCTAAAGGCAACGGAAAGAATATGACTTCGGACATAGAAGAGAACATCACGATGTTCGGAGAAAAGTCGGCGATCTGGCAGATGCTTTCGGTCCTTCTGGATAATGCGATAAGATATTCCGATACGGACGGGGAGATAAGATTTTCTATATATAAAAAGAGAAATAAGATAAACATAGAAGTTTTTAACACATGTCATTATGAGACCGTTCCGGATGTTGAACGGTTGTTTGACAGGTTCTACCGTCCGGATGATTCGAGAAATGAGCAGACGGGAGGAACCGGAGTGGGACTTGCGATCGCAAAGGCTGTGGCGGATACCCATGGCGGAAAGATCAGCGCAAGCTGTCCCAGCGGAAACACGATGACGATAAAGATAGTGTTCTGAAGGATAAGAACTTTTTAAGAGGTTCGGGTATAAAACCCGGGCCTTTTTTTATGATTTGTTTATATTCAGTTCAGGTTCATTTCAGGTTGGCGGGTCATAATGAGAACATCCAAACGAAAGGAGTGCGTAAAAATGGAAGCAGAAAAGCACTACCGACATGAACTTAAGTATTCCATTACTCATACGGAATACGTAGCCATGCGCGAGAGATTGCGACAGATAATGACACCCGATCCTCATACGTCAGAAGACGGGCGTTACCGGATAAGGAGCATCTATTTTGACAACAGCGATGACAAGGCACTGAGGGAAAAGATCGACGGGATCGAAAAACGAGAGAAGTTCCGCATCAGATATTACAATGATGATCTTTCTTTCATAACCATTGAAAAAAAGATGAAGATCGGAAATCTTTGCGTTAAATATGATGCGTCTCTTACCGAAGAGGAATGCCGGAAGTTATTAAACGGAGATGTCGGGTGGATGAGAGATCATCCGAGCGAACTTGTAAAAGAGATGTACGCGAAGATGAATTATCAAAGGCTCCGTCCGAGGATACTCGTATCTTACGTTAGGGAACCGTATATATATGTTCCCGGAAACGTTCGGATAACGTTTGATTCATGTATAAGGACCAGCCTTTTCCACAGAGAATTTCTTACGGAAGAGGTTTCTGATATAAGCGCGACGGATACGCCGCAGGATATGTTGTTGGAAGTAAAATATGATGCCTTTCTGCCGGAGATAATACAGGATCTTATCCAGGTGAACGGTATAAGGCAGCAGGCATTTTCAAAATACGGCACATGCCGCAGATTCGGTTGATAACAGGAGGAAACAAAAATGACATTCAGTGATATTTTCAAATCAAGCTTTCTTGAGAGCGTAACGGAGTTTTCGGTAACAGACACATTGATAGGAATGGCCTTTGCACTGGTCATAGGGCTTTTCATATTTCTGGTATATAAAAAGACCTTCAGCGGGATCATGTATTCCACGGGATTTGCAATGTCCCTTATAGGTCTTTCGCTGGTAACTACACTCGTTATCATGGCAGTAACATCCAATGTGGTTCTTTCACTCGGTATGGTCGGCGCCCTGTCCATCGTCAGATTCCGTGCCGCGATAAAAGAGCCAATGGAGATAGTCTTCCTTTTCTGGTCACTCGCCGTCGGCATTGTCATCGGAGCAGGTATGGTCCCTCTAGCCATAATAGGTTCGGTGATCATAGGCCTTATCCTCATCATCTTTGCAAGTCGCAGGTTTAACAATACTCCCTACATTCTCATCGTGAACTGCAATGATGAAAAAGCAGAGGAAAATGCCCTGAACATCATCGATAAATCCGTTGACAGATATATGGTCAAGTCAAAGACCGTAAATTCTGCCGGCGTCGAGTTGACGGCCGAAATAAGGGTTAAGGATAATGCCACGGGATTTGTTAACAGGATCAACGCTATAGCCGGAGTATCCGGTGCGACACTTGTAACCTTTAACGGGGAATATATGTCATAAGAGGAGTCTGAGGTCATGGTTGTAAACAAACATATTTCAAAGATAATAATCGCGATCATGGCTGTGGCGGTCATAGCATGCCTTCTCGCAGTTGTGTTCGCGGATAAACTGAGCGACGCTTTCGGCGGGACCGGCGTTACCATGGAATACGAATCAAAACTTTTTGATACGGATGAGATCATAAGCATAGATATACAGATGGATGAAGAAGAGTGGGAGAATATGATCTCCAATGCCCTGTCCGAAGAATACTATGTCTGTGATGTGGTCATAAACGGAACCAGGATAAATGATGTGGCCATAAGGCCTAAAGGCAATACAAGTCTTTCTTCCATAGTTTCAGATCCGGACAGTGACCGTTTCAGTATGAAACTTGAATTCGATCATTTCGTAGACGGACAGACCTGCTTCGGCCTTGATAAGCTGATCCTCAATAATAACTATGCGGATGCCACGAATATGAAAGAAGCACTGATCTATGATATGTATCAGTTCATCGGGGCAGAAGCTTCACTATATAACTACGCGGAAGTTTCCGTAAACGGAGAATACTGGGGTGTGTATCTGGCACTCGAAGGTGTTGAGCAGAGCTTTATGCTGAGGAACTTCGGAACCCGGGACGGAGAACTGTATAAGCCCGACAGTATGGAGATGGGCGGAGATAATGGATCCTCATCCGGAAAAGATAGTTTCGGATCCGGGCCCGGGAACATGCCTGATATGGGTAACTTCAGCTTTGACGGTGAAAGACCGGAGATGTCAGATGCTGAGAATTCCGACTCCGACAGCGAAAGACCCGAAAGGCCCGACATGGGAGACTTCGAACCCGGAGATATGCCCGGCGGCGGAATGTTCTCGTTCGGAAGCGGCGGAGCAAACTTAAACTATTCGGATGATGATCTCGACAGTTACCAGACCATCTGGGACGGTTCGATAACGGAGACCGGCGATGCCGATCACAGGAGAGTTGTCGAAGCACTTAAGAACATAAGTGAAGGAAATGATATAGAGAAATATATCGATGTTGAGAACGTCCTTAAGTATATGGCGGTTCATGCTTTTGCGGTAAATATGGATTCGCTTTCGGGTTCGATGGCGCATAACTATTATCTGTATGAGTATGACGGACAGCTTAACATCTTCCCCTGGGATTACAACCTTTCTTTCGGCGGTATGTCGATGGGTAAGGATGCTGATGCAACGGAGATGATGAACGATGCGATAGACGATCCTTTTTCCGCTACGAACTTCTTCGATGCGCTTTTGGAAAACGAAGAATATCTCGAGATATATCATTCATACCTTCAGCAGCTGGTTGAAGAATACGTTGAGGGCGGAAGATTTGATGAAGTATATTTAAGGATCAGAAACCAGATAGATGAACTTGTCGAAACAGATCCGACGGCATTTTACGATTATGATGAATATATAAACGCAGTCAGGATCCTTTATGAGACGGTTCAGCTCAGAGCGGAGAGCATAAAGGGCCAGCTTGACGGAACGATCCCTTCAACGGAATCAGGCCAGCGTCAGGACTCTTCAAGCCTTATCGATGCATCGCATATCGATATCAAAGCGATGGGAACGATGAACATGGGCGGCTCCGATGATGAGGACACCGAAGAAAGAGGTAAAGGAGGTCCGGGAGGCGGATTCGGTCCCGGTGCCTTTGCCGGAGGATCGGAAGGTACGCCGCAGTTTCCGGGAATGCCGGGACAGACGGACAACAATACAAGGATAAAGAACCTGATCACCTACGGCATATGTTTTGCGGTGATGATAGCATTGATCATAGTATTGATAAAGATGAAAAAAAGGAGATAATATTATATGGTTGAGCCATAATTAAAAGGAAAAGGAAAAAAGAGGAATATGTATTTACGAGAAAAACTGATCAAATGGATCAAGATAAAGAATGTTGTGCTTGCTGCGCTTGCGATCTTTAATCTTATTTTTTCGGTATCATGGGAGATATATCTTGTGATCCGCTACTGGGGAGATTTTGACACGGTGATCCATGCAAAGGCCACTCCCGAATTTGTATTCTGGATCATAGTCGGACCGATCATTCTGATCCATGTGGTACTTTCGAAGGAAAAACTCGGAAATGCATATTTTTATTCGGGATATTTTGAAGGAGATCTCGACGGATTTGTAAGCTTTGAAGAACTCGCGGATGTAATGGGCCTGACCGTTAAAAAGATCACGGGAGAGCTTAACTTCCTGATGAAAACTTACATGAAGAACTTCAAATGTACCGAAAAAGGAGCAGAGCTCGCCTCAAAGACAATAACATGTGAGTGCCTAAGCTGTGCGGCCAGGATAGAAAAAAAGATGTACTTTACGGGAGAATGCCCTTACTGCGGAAGCTCAGACTTAAGAGCAAAGGTAGTAACCGGCGATCGCTTCTACAGTATCTCAAATGAGCTTAAGGGCAAACCGATGGGATATGAATACTACACTGCCAAGAATCTGAAATCAAGAAAAGCTTTGTTTGCAATCCTTATGGGCTTATCGATGTTTGTCATAGCGATAATGCTGATGATGGGACTTGAAGCGATAGGAAACTTCGGTAATGAACAGTATTATCATGATCTCATTCTTAATCCGGATAAGCATATGCAGAGTCGTGAGCTCATAACCTATGATCTTATCGAGACCGTCATCACGACATTTTTTGTAGCCGGAGGTCTTGTCCCCGTTCTGATAAACAGGATAAAGAGACTGAACTATGTCGGAATGGCGGACAGGAGTGCATGGTTTTTTACCAAATGCGACAAACCTTTTGTAGATACCAAAATGATCCCGGCTTACAGGAACAAAGGTGAGAAAAAGAAGATAAATCTGATCCGTCAGTCGATGAGAAAGGGTTATCTTAGGAACTGTACTTTGGAAAAACACAAAGGCATCCTCGAGGTGGCTCTGGGTAAAAAGATAGTCAAGGACCGTTGTCCCTTCTGCGCGGGTGCGATAACCGGTGCTGTTGATAAAGATTATGTGTGCAGATATTGCGGTAACACCATCATGGATGTTATCGTAAAGAAATAGGACATATACTATCCGCTGAAGCATAAAAGGGAGACGGATCATGAAAAGTAAGACCAAGTATCTTGCTAAGGAAGAAGAGATAAAAAGAGAATTCGAAAAGAACGGTATCAAGGGTATCAAAGATATCGAGCCGCTCGGCGACGGTGAATTCAATGCCGCATACAAGGTTTCGGACGGTGAGAAAGACTATGTTCTCAAGATCGCTCCTCCCGCGGATGCGACCGTGCTGAATCATGAACATGACATGATGAAAGCCGAAGTCTTCTGGTATGAACAGATGGAAAAAAATACCGACATCCGTATCCCAAAGATATATGCGGTAGATCTTTCGGGTGAGATAATAAAGTCCGGATGCTTTATCATGGAAATGATATACGGCGATCCGCTTTCAAAGATAAATGTTTCGGAAGAAGAAAACGACCGTATCCGGGATAAAAAGATCGAAATGCTCACAAAGATCCATTCGATCAAAAATGACAGGTTCGGATACATTCAGACAAAGCTTTACGGAGACTGGCATGAGGCGCTTTATAACATGGCTTCGAATCTGATCGCGGACTGTAAAAAGCTGGGATACGAAACTCCCGACGGAGAAAAGTTCCTTGAACTCATAGAAAAGAATAAGGATGTGCTTAAAAAAGCTCCCTGCAGGATGGTAAATTTCGATCTTTGGGACAGCAACGTTCTTTACCTTGGGGATTCTCTTTGCTGGATAGATCCGGAGCGCAGCTTCTGGGGTGATCCTATAGCGGATTTCATCACTCTCGGAAAAGGACAGAAAACTCCTTTGGATGAAAAGAAAAAGGAGATAGAGATATATAACAGATATGCCACGGAGCCCGTGTCCGCCGGAAAGGAAGAGTGTATCAGATATGCGGCGGCAGTAGCTTTTCTTGCACTCATCGAGGAAGTTGAAAAGTACGTCCGCTATGAGCCTGACGAGCCTAATTACATCAGGAACACGGTAGATGCGCGTGACATGTACGACATGGCGTTCTCCGTAATGGAATGACCGTCCGCTGACCGAAAGAAGGATACAATATGCAGTTTGGAATGCCGACTCTCATAGAGAACAGAACGCTTGAAGACAATATCTCTTTATGCAGGGATCTTGGGCTTAAATTCATAGAACTTAATATGAACTTTCCCGAATATCAGGTCGACCGCCTTGAAAAGACGGACGATCTTTTGCGTTTGGCGGATGATGCGAAGATCTATTATACGATCCATCTTGACGAAAATCTTAACATAGCGGATTTTAACGATCTGGTCACGGGGGCTTATCTTGAGACGGTGCGCCGTAGCATGGAAGTTGCAAAAAAGCTTTCAGTTCTGCGTGACAGATACGGCGATCCGGGACAGCCAATGATCCTTAACATGCATATGAATCACGGGATATACATTACATTGCCGGATCGTAAGGTTCAGATGTATGAAAGGGATTTTGAGACCTATATGAGATCCTTCGGTAAGTTCAGGGATCTTTGCGAAGAATGGATCGGGGGAAGCGATGTGATGATCGCCGTGGAAAATACGGACGGTTTTCGCGACTACGAAAAAAAGGCGATCGAATTTCTGCTGGAGAGTCCCAAGTTCGGACTTACCTGGGATATAGGACATTCCAAGGCCACAGGTGAAAAAGATGTTCCCTATATTCTGGATCATAAAGACAGATTGGTGCATTTCCATATCCATGACGGAAAGGAAGAACCTCCGAAAAACCACCTTGCACTGGGTGACGGAGATATAGATCTTAAAGAAAGACTTAAGACGGCAAGGGAAAGGAACGCAAGATGTGTTCTTGAGACCAAGACCGTTGAAGCACTGAAACTATCGGTAAGATGGCTTAAAGAAAACGAGAGATCATAGGAGGTGTCAAATGGCAAACTTAACCGTACGCTACTCTTCAGGCTGCCTGAGAAGGCCCGTAACTTTTAAGATTTATCTTCCCTATGACGTGGACCCGAACAGTCCCGAAGGGAAGAGTGAATTCAGAAACAGAAAGACGAAGACGCTTTTCCTTCTTCACGGCTATACGGGAGATGCGGATAACTGGGTTCCGGAAAACCTGGCTAACCGTTATAATTTTGCCATTGTAATCCCGAGCGGAGAAAACTCTTTCTGGCTTAACGGTATCTCTACGGGACATGATTTCTGCAGTTTTCTGGGCGAAGAACTCATCGGATTTGTAAGGAAGACATTTAACCTTGCACAAAGCAGGGAAGATACATATATCATGGGCCTTTCAATGGGAGGATTCGGTGCACTCCATACTTCGCTTTATTATCCCGATGTATTCGGAAAGGCAGCAGCTTTATCTTCAGCGCTCATAGTTCATGAAGTGGCGGAAATGAAGGAAGGCTCGGGAAATGAAGTCGCTAATTACGAATATTACAGAGAGTGTTTCGGAGACCCTTCAAAACTGCTCGAAAGCGATAACAATCCCGAAACCCTGGTTAAAAAGATCAAGGCACAAAACCGTGTTTTCCCCGAGATCTTCATGAGCTGCGGAACAGAGGATTTTCTTTTGGAAAAGAATCGTGAGTTCCACCGTTTCCTTGAAGAAGAAAAGGTGGATCACGTTTACGAGGAAGCACCCGGAAATCATGATATGGATTTCTGGAGCAGATATGTCGAAAAGTTCGTTCCTTTGATGTTCGGATAGAAGGGATCCGGCACGATGCGGGATATTACAGGCCTGTCTTTTTTGACCCTACGGGGAAATATATCTTTCTTTTGAATTCGGATCTTAAAGATGATGAACTCCTGCTCACGTTCCTGGAGCCGAAGTTCGTTAAGGTTGAGATCGTCGTTACCGGATCCGAAGAAGATGAGGATGAGTACATATCTACTGCCAATAGCGGTGTCATAAATGATTACATCGAAGCGATGCATGAAATGGAATTTACCATGATCGATGAAAATCCCATTGCCGCACTCGACAGTTCGCGGGTGGCCTGCCTTTCTCTGACCGCGGAAAACGGGATCGTGCATGATTATTATTTCACTGCGGAAGGATACATGGTGAACGATGATATCGTCTATGAGATCGGAGAGACGGATATAACCATCCCTCTGACTCCCGAACCGGATTGGAGTGATAATGAGCTCTTAAACAATATGGAACAGGTGGATGGACCATTACGATGATCTATTTCAATAGTCCTGCGAAAGAAAAGAATCGGAAACGGTTCTTTTTTTGTTATAGAAAAATCTCTTAAGCGAAAGTCTGTGTTCTTGACAGATTCGGAAAATGATATATAATTAGCGTTATATAACAAGGGTTATAAAAGGAGGAATTATGGCTCCAAAAGCAAAAGTCACAAAAGAGATGGTCATAAACGCTTCGTTTGAAGTGATAAGAAAAAGCGGTCACGAGAATCTGAACGCGAGAACGATATCGGAATTCTTAGGATGTTCAACACAACCGGTGCTTTATTATTTTAAGACCGTGGATGAGATAAGGGAGGCGTCCTATGAGATGGCAGACCGGTATCATACGGAATTCATCATGCCAAGGGAAACAGCTAAGAATCCGATGCTCGAACTGGGATTAAACTATGTAAGGTTCGGATATGAGGAAAGAAATCTTTTCCGCTTTCTGTTTCAGACGGATAAGTTTGGAGGAAAAAGCATAGAGGATCTGCTCGGTGATCCCGGTTTATCAGAGATCCTGAAGATCATGGCTACCGGAATGAAGGCGGATATAGAGAAGGCAAGAGAAGTGTTCCTTACATTCTTCTGTGTGGCACACGGACTTGCCAGCCTGTTTGCAAATAATTCAATGGAATATGATGAAGATCAGAGCAGGAAGATGCTTGAAAAAGTATTTGAAGGAATGAGTGCTTCAGGGAAAAGGAGATAAAAATGCGTAGGTTGTATGAAAAAAAAGAAATACTGTTTGCGGTCTTGTGGATCGTGGCATATTGCGTGGTCATAACGACGGTCAAGGGAGAGTTCGGATATGAAAGTGTATGGATGCTGCTCGGGCTTATCGTGTTCACAGCAGGGATCGTTGCGTTTGTCAAAACGAACCGACTTGAAGATAAGTACGGACTTAAGGGATTTCCGAAAAACATGAAGAAATATCTGTTTTTTATTCCCATGTTCATCCTGGCAACGGGAAATCTGTGGGACGGATTTTCATTATCCTATCGGGGCGTGGATCTTTTGATCGCAACATTCTCCATGATCCTTGTCGGATTTGTTGAGGAAATGATATTCAGGGGGTTCCTTTTTAAGGCTATGCTCGGAAACGGCAAAGTTGTTCCTGCCATCATAGTATCCGCTCTTACATTCGGGATAGGCCATATCGTAAATCTGTTCGCGGGACAGGCAAGTTTTGATACCGTAATGCAGGTGATATTTGCGGTCAGTTGGGGTTTTCTTTTTACCATGGTATTCTATAAGAGTGGGAGTCTTATCCCGTGCATAATCGCGCACTCCATGGTTGATGCCTTCTCACTGTATGGCAAAGATAATGAGTTGGTTGATATGATATATATAGGAGTTACGATCCTGGTTGCGGTGATATACTGTATTTATCTTGGAAGATTAAAAAACGAGGAATGATATGTGCGATCCCGACAGAAAAAAGATAGTTAATGATGTATTTTACCGAAAGATATATTCGAGTGAAGTATGGGAACCGTGGGTGATACTGGACCACGACAATCTGACTTATTACAGTCATGGATATTGTATTCCCATTGTTAAGCAGTATGATCCGGAAAAGCTTTCGGATAAATACATTGACAGGATAAAAAGGATCATAGAGATAAGCAACCGGCATCCCAACTACGGAATGATGTTTTCGGGGGATGCTGATTATAATTTAAAAAGATTCGGGAATGATAAACAGACACATTCCCTGTACAATTTTTCCTTATTACCGGTCAGGGGCGGGATCAACAGAAAAAAGGGATCACGGTCCGGATACAACGAACAGTTCGGACTGTTTCTTCAGGGTCTGAAGGATTACTTTGGTATAAAAGACGACAAAAGAAAAAAGGGATTTATAAAGACGAATTTTATTTCATGGGGCAGAACAAAAGATGAGTATAAAGAGACAGTATTGGATTTTTATATCGCATATTTTGATCTGTTTGATGGCTTTTGTGACTATTGCGAAAAAGTGTATCTGATAGACAGAGTTACCGTTGATAAGATCATTGGTAAAGAAGTTAATAAGAAGAATATTGATACAACTTATGATAATGTAGTGAAACTGTATTGGGAAAACCGGAAAAAAAGGATCAGGGAAATTTATACAGAATATTTTAATGCAGGCAAAGAATATGATGAGCTTATGACATGGGATCTTGGTGAAGAACAATTTGTCTGAGCAGAATGATGAAATAGAAGTTTAACATCTTAAACATAACCTTTCTCATAATACATGTGAAAAGTAACATGAACGGTTACATTTACATTTGAGAGAGGTTATTTTTGAAAGGAGAAAACAAATGGCTAAAGTGTTTGTAGTTCCGGATGTTCATCTTAAACCATGGATATTTGAAGAGGCTGGGACATTACTCTCCTCTTTGCAGTGCGATCGGGTTGTTCTGCTGGGTGATCTGGTGGATGACTGGTTTTGTGAAAAAGATTATAAACTTTACAGAGAAACTCTTAGATCAGCGGTTGATTTTATCAAGGAGCAAGATGCGCTATTCTGTTATGGAAATCATGATCTGAGTTATAAATGGGAAGCGGAGGAATCCGGGTATTCACCTTCTGCCAGAGAGGTGGTCCTTGAAGGACTATGGGAGTTGGAAGATACCGTGCGGGAGGAAAATCTCGCATATATCCATCGGATTGATAATACGCTGTTTTCGCATGCCGGACTCATAGCCGATTTTGCGGATGAATATCTGGGCGGAGAGTTGGGAGATTTTGATGAGGCGCTGTGGGAGATCAATCAGATGTCCGAGAACGAGATGTGGCAGGATGATTCTCCAATCTGGACGCGACCGCAGTATTATGAAGGGTATTTAAATCTTTACCCCGAAGAATTCTTCCAGGTAGTCGGACATACGCCTGTCAGGGCACCTCAGCAGCAGGGCAGGCTCTTGACGCTTGACACTTTTTCTACGATGCCAAACGGAAATCCGATCGGTGACCAAAGATTTGTGATCGTTGATACGATCAATGGGTCATGGAGCTATGCGGACGAAGAAGCAGACTAGGATCTGCAAGGAAACAAGAGATCAACACATGAGGAGGCGATCTTATAGCTACATATGTAATTTCAGATATTCATGGACAATACGATATGTTCATGGAACTGATCGATAAGATCAAACTTAAAGAAACGGATATATTATACATCTTGGGGGATGTACTCGACAGGGGACCTCATCCCATTAAGACGTTAAGAAAACTAATGGAAATGCCTAATGCAATATGTCTGGTCGGTAATCATGAACTTATGGCGTTGGAATGCCTGGAGTTTTTGATGAAAGAGATCACGGATACGTCCATAGAAGAACTGGATGAAAAAATATTGGATAATCTGGTAACATGGCAATACAATGGGAGCAAATCAACTATTGATGAGTTCAGGGAACTGGATACGGAGACTAAACAGGATGTGATAGATTTCATAAAGGAATTCCTGATATATGAAGAGGTATCCGTTAATGAAAAAGACTATCTTCTGGTCCACGCCGGATTGGGAAACTATTCGCCGGAAAAGGAGATAGAAGACTATTCGCTCCATGATGTGGTTTGGGTAAGAGCCGATTATGATATACAGTATTTTTCTGACACATATGTCATAACGGGACATACGCCTACACAGAATATCGAAGATAATCCGCGCCCGGGATATATTTACCGGAGAAACAATCATATAGCGATCGATTGTGGAGCACACATCCCGGGAGGAAGGCTGGCAGCCATATGTTTGGACACAGGAGAAGAATTTTATTCTTCGCCTAATGAAACGGAGGATATCAGCAGATTATTATGAGAGTGGTCGAATATTTTGACAGCGACAGAAAAGAACACCTGCTCAAAAAAGTTAAGGAGATGACGTAAATTATGATCATCATTATTACAGGAGCATCTCATACCGGTAAGACCGTGCTGGCACAGAAGATGCTTGAAAAATATAAATACCCTTATGTTTCGATCGACCATTTGAAGATGGGGCTGATCAGAAGCGGTAACAGCGACCTTACGCCGGAGGATGATGACGAACTCGTCGGATATCTCTGGCCGATCGTCCGTGAGATGATAAAAACGGCGATAGAGAACAAGCAGAATCTTATAGTGGAGGGTTGCTATATTCCATACGACTGGCGGAAGGATCTTGACGAAGAATATCTGTCGGAGATCAGGTTTATATGCCTTGCCATGACGGATGAATACATTGATGCGCATTTTGATGATATTCTGAATCACGGATCTGATATTGAGACCAGACTGGATGATTCGGACTGTACCGCCGATCGGTTAAAAGAGGACAATCGTAAGGTCATAGAGGGTTTTGGCCGGACAGCTGAGCAGATAACTCTGATCGATGGTAATTACGGGGATGTCGTAGATAGTCTTATGGAAAAATGCAAAACTTAATTCCGGTAAAAACTATATATGCCCCCTAAAATAAAATTGTTATAATAAACATGACACACTGTTGTCATGTTTATTTTGTTATGATACATACGGAGAGTGGAAAGAATGAAGATAGACAGGCTGATCGGTATACTGTCCGTGCTGCTGCAGGAAGAAAAAACGACGGCGCCGGAGCTGGCGGAACGGTTCGAGGTATCGAGAAGGACGATCAATCGAGACATTGAAGATCTGTGCAAGGCAGGTATTCCGATCCGGACTGTGCAGGGAACCGGTGGCGGTATCAGTATCGTGAACGGATATCGGATGGACAGAACGATACTGACATCAAAGGATATGCAGATGATCCTTGCCGGACTCCGAAGCCTGGACAGTGTGAGCGGGAGTGGCTATTACGGACAGCTGATGGAGAAGATCCAGGCAGGATCCTCTGAGTTTATCAGCGGCAGGGATTCGATTTTGATCGATCTGTCATCATGGTATCGGGACTCGCTGGCTCCGAAGATAGAGACCATACAGAATGCGATCGGAGACAGACATCTGATCAGATTTCGATACTATGCCTCAACAGGGGAAAGCGATCGAACGGTTGAACCGTATTATCTGGTGTTCAGGTGGTCAAGCTGGTATCTGTGGGGATGGTGCAAAAAAAGGAAGGACTACAGGCTGTTCAAACTGAACCGCATGGATAAAGTTCATGAAACTGACAAGGTTTTTGAATGCAGAGAGGCTTCAATGCCGGATCTTTCAAATGAAAAGATCTTTCCGGGCGGGATCAAAGTAAAGGCGCTGTTTGATGCGGATCAGAAGTGGCGGCTGGTAGAAGAATTCGGGACTTCATGTTTTTCGGAGAATGATGATGGCAGGCTTCTCTTTACAGCGGATTATACGGACATGGATAATCTGATCACTTGGATCATGACCTTCGGAGAAAAGGCGGAAGTGCTTGAACCTGAGGAAGTCCGTGTGAAGATAAGAGCGATGATCGAAGCAATGAGAAAGAATTACAGTAGGAGGAAATAACGGTATGAAATATCCCTGGATCGAAGAGTATCTGATGGAAAAATCAGGAGTGACAAAAGATCTGCAGGCGGATTGGAACTGGATCAGGTTTCAGATCGGAGGAAAGATGTTTGCTGCGATATGTCTGGATGATAATGATCAGCCTTATTACATTACGCTGAAGCTTGAACCGTTGGAGGGAGACTTCTGGCGGCAACAGTATGAAGATATAATCCCAGGTTACTATATGAACAAGCAGCATTGGAATTCGGTAAAGGCTGATGGAGAGGTGCCGGATGACATCCTGAAGGATCTGCTCGACAAAGCATATCAGATTGTACTTGAGAGCTTCAGTAAGAAAAAACAAAAGGAGATACTGGGAGATGAATGATCGTGTGAAACGACTCAGAGGGAAATAATATGGCATTTGATTTTAAGAAGGAATATAAAGAGTTTTACATGCCTAAGGCTGAACCGGCCATCGTCACGGTCCCGAAGATGAATTATATCGCCGTAAGAGGGCAAGGCGATCCGAATGATGAAGAAGGAGATTATAAAGCAGCGATCGGACTGTTATATGCCGTTGCCTTTACGATCAAAATGAGTAAGAAGGGAGATCATCGGATCGACGGATACTTCGATTATGTGGTTCCGCCTTTGGAAGGCTTCTGGTGGCAGGAGTCGAATGGCCGGGGTGGGATCGACTACGCCCACAAGGAGGATTTTCACTGGATCTCTGTGATCCGTCTTCCGGATTTTGTGACAGAGGATGATTTCAAATGGGCTGTGAATGAAGCAACAAAAAAGAAAAAACAGGATTTTTCCAAAGCAGAGTTTCTGACGGTCGAGGAAGGGTTATGCGTACAGTGCATGCATATCGGTTCTTATGATGATGAACCTTCTACAGTTTATATGATGCATGAGTTCATGGAAAAGCAGGGTTATGAATTGGATATCACGTATAAACGGTTACACCATGAGATCTATCTGAGCGATGCCAGAAAGGTTGCTTCGGATAAGCTTAAGACCGTGATCCGACATCCGATCAGGAAGAAAGGATAAACATATGGAATACATCAGAGTAACAAAGGACAATCTGGAAAAAGAACACATTTGCTGTGCGATCTCAAACAATAAAGATGTGCAGGTTTCTTCAAAGAAGGCATGGCTTAATGACAGGTTTGATGAAGGACTTGTTTTCCTTAAGAGTGTGGAGCGCGGCAAATGTTTTATCGAATATATACCGGCTGAAAACGCATGGGTGCCGATCGAGGCGGAAGGGTATATGTATATTGACTGCCTGTGGGTGTCCGGTTCTTTCAAAGGCCATGGATATTCCTCAGATCTGCTTACTGCCTGCATCGAGGATAGTAAGGAAAAAGGGAAAAAAGGACTTTGTATTTTATGCGCCGCCAAGAAAAAACCGTTCCTTGCAGATCCGATGTTTCTGAAGCACAAGGGCTTTACGGTAGCCGATGAAGCGGATAACGGTATTCAGCTGATGTTTCTGCCTTTCGATAAAAAGGCAAAGGCACCGGGATTTAAGGAATGCGCTAAGCATCCTCATACAGATGAGAAGGGCTACGTCCTGTATTACACTAGTCAATGCCCGTTCAATGCAAAGTATGTTCCGGTCGTGGAGCAGACAGCCAAAGAGAATGGTATTCCTTTCCGGGCGATCCATATAGAGAGCAGGGAAGAAGCACAGAATGCGCCGACTCCGATCACGAATTATGCACTGTTCCATGATGGTGAATATATCACAAATGAGCAGATGAACGATAAGAAGTTTCTGAAGCTGGTCTATGGTTAGGCGGCAGAGTTGCAAAACCGTTGATCATAAGGTAAAACAGAAGGAGTAAGACGTTCAGTTTCGGAAGATACAGGGTTAGATGGAGGTAGATCAGGATGGTTTTTGCGGAAAAAGAATTCAAACTGAAAGACGGACGTAATGCTATTCTTCGCAGTCCTTCGGAAAACGATGCGGAGGATATGCTCCGATTTATCAAAAAGGCGTCGGGTGAGACGGATTTTCTGATGAAGTTTCCGGAGGAATTTGATGATTTTACCCCTGAACAGGAAAAGGATTTTATCCGGAAGAACTATGAAGATGAGAACAGAATGCTTATTGCATGTCTTGTAGACGGCAGGTTCGCCGGAAACTGTATGATCTCATTTAATACCGGGAAAAAAGACCGTCACAGAGCTTCCGTTGCCATCGCCCTTTTGCAGGAGTTCTGGGGTCTTGGGATCGGGACAGGGATGTTCGAAGAACTGTTTCGGACTGCCCGAAACCGCGGTGATGTCCGTCAGATAGAACTTGATTTCATAGAAGGTAACATCAGGGCGAGAGCTCTGTACGAAAAAATGGGATTCCGGATCACGGGGGTAAAGCCGGATGCCATACGTATGAAGGACGGTTCGTTTGTGAATGAATATATGATGGTGAAAAGACTATAGATCAGGAGAATGACTATGAAGAAATGGTATGATGAAGAGTATGAATTTACGGTAGAGGTTACAGGCTTCCTCCATGGTGACCATACCGAGAGGTATTGCCGAAACGGAGAGGAGATCGGCGACAGATATACATGTACATATGGATGCCCGACAAATCAGGATGGATACGGCATCTGTTCCAAGACTATGATGATGCTGTATCCGCTGATGGAAGCAGTACGGAGTGGCGGAGATCTTGAAAACCTCGGAGGCACCGGTAAATACGAAAAAACAGTGGTTTGTCCGGACGGATGTGTGATATTCAAACTTACCGCAAGACCGCTGGGAAACGAGAATTTCCATAAGGGCGGTTTTTGGGATTATCCGGACGAAACTGCAAATTAGGAGAATCATTAATGGGGATCGTTTTCGATATAGCAACAAAAGAAGACATCAATGAACTGATACGCATGCGGATCGCATATATGATAGATGATTTCGGCAGCGTTACCGAACAGGAGAAGGCAGGTATGGAAACGCAACTGCCTGATTACTTTGAGCGAAAACTCGGAACGGAGCTTATTGCGTTTGTAGCAAAAGATGCAGACAGGATTGTTTCCGTGGCTTATCTGCATATTATTGAAATGCCCGCAAATTCGATACTGCTGAACGGTCTGTACGGAGATGTGTTAAGCGTATATACGGAACCGGAATATCGCGGAAAAGGATTATGTACCAGAATAATGGAAAACCTGGTTGAATATGGTAAAAAGATCGGTCTGGGGCGTATCGATCTTTCCGCTACCGATGATGGATATCCCATCTATGCAAAGGTTGGTTTCAAGGATAAGGAACACAGGTACCGTGATATGAGGTATAAGCTTTAAGCAGAATAATGCATGTGTCGATGGTATACAGGTAGCGCTATGGGTTTGGAATTTCTGCAGGCATCCACAGCCGATGCCTTAACAATAACCGGGATCTCAAGACGGTCCTTTCACAGTGACGTGGAAGTCGGTTCCAAGGAAAAAACGGGACCGCCGGGATATATGTCAGTTCCGTATTATACTAAGATGGCCGGATCAGGTCATCTTTTCAAACTGTCGGATAATGGTTTGATCGTCGGCGGAGCTGTACTTTTTCCTGATAATGAAAAACTGAATATCGGCAGGATCTTTATCGATCCGGAGAATCATCGAAAAGGCTATGGAGTTTTTATAATGCAGGAAATTGAGGCTCTATATCCGTCTGTAAAGGAATTCACACTTGATACACCTGTCTGGAACATCAGAACCAACTCATTTTATACGAAACTGGGATATACGGAAGTAAAACGTGATAATGATTTCGTTTATTACTCCAAACTAAGATGAAATAAAGGAGGAGCAATGCAGTGAATAAAACGCTTAACGGTAATCAGATAAAGGTCATTGCGATCATTGCCATGACGATAGATCATCTGACCTGGGTATTTTTTCCGGGCTTTCAGCATATATGGTATGTTTATCTGCTCCATATCATAGGGAGGCTGACGGCACCCATTATGTGGTTCTTCATTGCTGAAGGATTTCACTATACCCGTGATGTAAAGAAATATATTTTCAGACTTTTTATCTTTGCTGTCATATCGCATTTCGCATACGATTTTGCAGGCGGCATACCGTTTATCCCCAACGGATTTTTCAATATGACAAGTGTGATGTGGTCGCTTGCATGGTCAGTGGTCTTAATGGTCATCTTCACGACGGAGAGGATACCTAAATGGGCTAAGATCCTGCTCATCATTCTGATCTGCTTTATCACATTTCCTTCGGACTGGTCCACGGTTGCAGCGATGTGCCCGGTGTATCTCTATCTGAACCGCGGCGACTTCAAAAAGCAATCATTTACAATGCTTATCTGGGTTGTTATCTATGCTGCCGTATATTTCATTTTCATGGACAAGATATATGCGGTCATCCAGTTGTTTACACTGTTATCTCTTCTGGTCCTGAAACAGTATAACGGAGAGAGGGGTCAGTGGAAGGGAATGAAATGGTTCTTCTACATATATTATCCCGCGCATCTTTTCGTGATCGGGTTGATCAGAGTGATGCTGGGGAATGGTAGTATATTCCCGTAAATCAGGGTGTTTCAAATGCTGGATATCGGGAGAGGAGTGGCTGTTATCAAATCCGGCAGGATCATAGCCGGAGCATCCTCTTACACAAGATACAATGAAGGGATCGAGATAGAGGTTGATACGGTAGAAGAAGAACGCAGAAAAGGACTGGCGACTGCCGTTTCTGCCGCCTTGATCTTACGCTGCCTTGACGAAGGCTTGTATCCCAGTTGAGATGCCCAGAATATGAACTCGGTTCATCTGGCAGAAAAACTGGGGTATGAATTTGATCATAAATATATAGCATATGAAGTGTCAGGCGAGGAAAGAACTCATTAACGGAGTTTGGTGTTATGAGAGAAATAAGAACTGACCGGCTGCTTCTGCGGGAAATGACTCCGGATGATTATCAGGCACTGTTTAAGGTACTCGGCGATCCTGAAACCATGTGTCATTATCCTTATACTTTCGACGGGCAGCACGTCAGGGATTGGATCGAACGAAATATGGATCGGTATCGGAAGGATGGCTTCGGTCTGTGGGCCGTCTGTCTTGGGGAATCCGGGGAGATGATCGGCGACTGCGGGCTGACACTGCAAAACATCAACGGAGAATTGCTCCCCGAGATCGGCTATCATATCCGCCGTGACTGTCAGCGGAAGGGTTATGCCAAAGAGGCGGCAAAGGCCGTCCGTGACTGGGCGTTTCGTAATACGGATTATCCGGCCTTGTACTCCTACTGCAAATATACCAATGTTCCTTCTTCCCGAACGGCAGAATCCGTCGGCATGCACTTTGCCTGCGAATATCCGGATGAAACAAACGGAACAACACATGTGTATGTGATCTCGAGGGAGGACTGGCTGAACGAAGATCGCGGCTGAAAAACGCGAACAAATGTTCTAAAAACTATAGACATGAGTCAGATAGAATGGTACACTACAGGAAGTGTACTATTCCTGTTTTATAGGGGACTCTTAAACGAAAATGAACTTCGAATTACACTCGGATTACAAACCTACCGGCGACCAGCCGGAGGCCATAAAGGAACTTGTTGAGGGTTTCAAAGCGGGCAACCAGTTTGAGACCCTGCTTGGCGTTACCGGATCGGGCAAGACGTTTACGATGGCGAATGTCATAGCCGCCCTGAACAAGCCTACCCTGATAATCGCGCACAACAAGACGCTTGCGGGACAGCTCTACAGCGAGATGAAGGAATTTTTCCCGAACAACGCAGTCGAGTATTTTGTGTCCTACTACGACTACTACCAGCCGGAGGCATATGTGCCTTCGTCCGACACATACATAGCCAAGGACTCTTCGGTAAACGAAGAGATAGATAAGCTTCGCCTTTCCGCCACTGCGGCACTTTCGGAAAGA
>JAIKZO010000174.1 GCA_024682115.1 Lachnospiraceae bacterium | reverse complement strand
GCTTCAAACGAGTCATTCGGATACAACGAGGAAGAGATCGTTTCTTCTGATATCGTTGGTTCTACATATGGTTCAATCTTTGATGCTACACAGACAATGGTTGGCGCTGACAACCTCGTTCAGGTAGTTTCATGGTATGATAACGAGAACTCTTACACATCTCAGATGGTACGTACAATTAAGTACTTCTCAGAGCTCGGCTAAGCCGGATATTTGACAGTTACGTTAAACTGACATCGGATGTTTTGGGGACAGGTTTTTCCTGTCCCCTTTTATTTTATTATGGTAAAATAAGTATGTATTGGTTTATTGGTTATTGTTTGAAAGGAGGATTTCAATGACAGGTATAGCAATGATAATAGTCGGGATCGTATTTTTGATCATAGCGCTTTATACATTTCTTGTTTCCATTCCGAAGAGTAAGGCTCAGGCTGCAAGAAGAACTTCCGAGACTACCGGGGTAATATCAAATGTTGAGGAAAAGATCTATCAGCGTAAAAAGAGCGGTAAAGCCGGTTACTATGAGAGCAAGATGTATAAACTGGATTTTACTTATAATGCAGACGGTACCGAGTATCAGATCAAGGGGATCGCATCGGTTGCGAAGCATGAGCAGGGAGAAGAGTTTAAGGTCTCATATGATCCGGAAAATCCCTCTGATGCTCATGTGAATGAGTTCTTTGCAGGAGCAGCGGGAAATAAGATAGGTGGGGTGATCTTTCTTATCATCGCCGTTGTGCTTATTTTGCTCGGTTTTCTTGTAAAGGCAATATAATATTCTGGGAGGAGATTATGAAAAAAGGGATATTATCTGTTCTTCTGATATTTGTTCTCGTATTCAGTATGGTGGCATGTTCATCCGAAAATAAAAAAGCCAAAGCTGACGAAGAGGAAGAACAGACAGAGGAAAAGGAAGAAAAATCCAAAAAGAAGAAAAAGGATAAAGATAAGAAAGAGAAAGAAGACGAGGTCTACGAGGCCGTAGAGGCTACGGAACGCAAGTATCTCATGCAGGATAATGAGATGCTTTATGATCCTGATCTCGTTCCTTCCATCGAACCCTATTCGGTTGAAAAGGATTTTTCAAACGTTGTTTACGATGAGCTCTTCAGCTATCTGTTCGATCCGAATTATGAGTATTTCTATGAGGGAAACAAAAAACTGATGGAAGGACTTATCAAGAATAACTTTGTTGTTGCCAATTACGGTAACAGTGAGTTCTTCGATGTGTACGAGGGCAACAGATATAACTATTTCCCTAACTTTGTAACGGTCGATTCCCTGATGCATACTTATCATATCTATTTTTCGTATCTTATGAAGAATACGGAAAAAGACTATCTTGCGGATTCATTGCTTGACCTAAGTAAGACTATGCTTGAAGTGTCTACGGAGCAGTACAGAGAGCTTTTGGGTACCGAGTGGGAAGACGCCGCATATAAAAATCTTGTGTTCTTCTATGTCGGAACTTCGCTGCTTGATGATTCGATCATGCTGCCTGTCGAGGACAACGAACTGGAGAGCATAGTTGATGAAGAAAAAGCAAAGATAATGGAAGCGTCAGGTATCTATACCTGCTACATTACCGATGATTACGAGGACTACACACAGTACAAGCCCCGCGGATACTACGAGGGTGATGAACTGCTTGAGAAATACTTCCGTTCGATGATGTGGTACGGAAGGATATCATTCTACACAGACAGTGAAGAACTGATGAAGAGCAGTGCCCTTATTGTTAAGGCACTTGAAGATTCCGGCGCAGACACCTGGGAAGGGATATATAACGTAACGTCGTTCTTTTCCGGTGCATCGGATGATCCGGGATATTACGAATTCAAAGGCATTGTAGATGGGTGCTTTGCAGACGATTCATCCGTATCCGATATGGCAAAAGATGACAGCGGACTTAACCAGTACATAGAAAGCGTCAAAGAGCTTAAGCTTCCCGAGATCAATTCCGTTCCCGTATGGGAAGGAGAAAACCCGGTAAAACCCTGCTTCAGATTTATGGGACAGAGATTTACCATAGATGCATCCATAATGCAGAACCTTGTATATGACAGTGTCGGTGAAAAGGATAACGGTGATACAAGACTGCTTCCCGATACACTCGATGTTGCAGCGGTACTTGGAAGCAGTGTGGCCGAAGAGATGCTGAAAGAAAACGGCGATTTTGAATACGACGGCTATAAGGAAGGCTTTGAAGCCATGAAATACAGATTTGAAAATGACGATGCCGATCTGTGGAATGCCAGCCTTTATGCCGGATGGCTCAATACACTCCGCCCGTTGCTCGAGGAAAAAGGCAAAGGCTATCCTTCATACAAGTTAAATGATGAATGGCATAAAAAGAGTCTCGAGACGTTCCTTGGCTCATATGCGGAGCTCAAACATGATACGATCCTCTATGCCAAATCCGTCATGGCCGAGATGGGAGACGGGGGCTATGATGAAATTCCTGACGACAGAGGATATGTGGATCCCGAACCGGTCGTATATTCTAACTTTGCGAATCTTGCAAAGAACACAAAGAACGGCCTTGACAGTTTCGGTATGCTGCCGAAAGGAGCCGATGAGGACCTCGATCTGCTGTATGATATTTCCGTTAATCTTCTCGAGATATCGGAGAAGGAACTTCAGTGCATCGATCTTACCGATGACGAGTTTGATTTCATACGTGAGTACGGCGGTAACATAGAACACTTCTGGTATGAAGCCAACAAGGATGATATAGAGGATACGCTTGTTTACAGCTATCAGGCTCCGTGTCCTGTCATAGCTGATATAGCTACGGATCCCAATGGCTCATGCCTTGAGATAGGAACGGGTAAAGCTTCGACTATGTTTGTGGTATTCCCTATTGACGGAGAACTGCATGTCGGAAGCGGAAGCGTATATTCATTCTATCAGTTCTCATGGCCGATGTCTGACAGGCTGACCGATTCGGAATGGCAGGATAAGCTTGAACCGAAGTATGATCCTGACACATTCGAGACGCTCTGGGATGATGTTCCCGTACAGCCAGAATGGACTCAGAGCTACAGGCTGCAAAGGGAAAAATAGAGTATAAACCATGACCGGAAAACGATCAGTGATAGCGGCGATTATGATCGCCGCTATCGTTTGTGTTACAACCATCATATTGCTGATGTACAGGGGTAAACTTATCTTACCCGCACGTATAGTCTGGAACGAAAAAAGCCTCCCGGCAGACGGCATAGGAACATTTATCCTGAAGAACAGAAAACTGTTTCTGGAAAAAGAGGATGGATCGACCGTTGCTTTACTGGAGGATGGATATATGATATCCGATTTTCTGATCTATGATATGGACGGTGACGGTGATGAGGAACTTGTTGCGCTTCTTTGGAAAAAGGGACGTTATGGCAAAAGTTCCCCGTTCTGGATAAAAGATGATAAGAGCAAATGGTCTCAGCATATCTTTATCTTTGACATCAGGAAAGACAATGAAAAGATCCTGGTTTCGAAATGGGGCACGTCGGATAACGGCAGAGAAGTCAGAAGATGGCGCGTGCTTACGGATGAAGAGAACAGAAAGTTTAAAAAGAACCCTGCGATAAACACACTGCTCATTGAGGATGTTAACGGTGAAGTTACATTGTGGGCCTGGGAGAGCTGGGGACTTAAAAATTATGACGGCAGTGTCAGATTTGTTTGCTTCGGAGACAACCTGATCCATAAGGATATCCTTGAGTACGGACTGTATAAGAAGAAAGGGGACTTTGGCTTTTTATACAGCAATTTCAAAAAGGACATAGCCGGCGCGGATATAGCCGTCCTTAATCTTGAATCCCCGCTGGTGGATGATCCGGAACTGTACGGAGGATATCCGTCCTTCGGTTCTCCTATAGAGGTAGGTAAAGCGATCTCTGATGTCGGATTTGATATCGTAAACTGCGCCAATAACCATATTCTTGATAAGGGGTTCAAGGGAGTGAAGACCACTCTGGACTTCTTTGACAAAGAGGGGATCGTCACCACAGGGATCATAAAAAAGGATAAAACCGAAGACCCTTCCGGGGCATTCAAAGAACATCAGGATATGGGAACGTATGAACTGATCACAAAGAACGGGATAAGGATTGCGATCTTCAATTATACGTACGGAGTAAACACGGATGTTGCTAAAATGTTCCCTGACAAATCTTTGGAAGAACATCCGTACAGGATCTGTGATCTGTCCTTAATGAACAAAGATGAGATCGGTGAAGAGCTTAGGGAAGGTAGAAATGAAGCGGATGTCGTAATAGTCTTTGCACATTGGGGAGACGAATACAACACCGAGATAAATGAGATGCAAAGGGAGTATGCCGGGCTGTTTAACGAATGCGGAGCAGATGTTGTAGTGGGTTCTCATCCTCATGTTCTGCAGCCTTTTGATACCATAAAGGGAAAAGACGGGCACGAGACGCTGGTCTATTATTCTCTCGGCAATTTCAGGGCATCGCAGACAGACGGAATAAAGCGTGAGGGTGGAGAGGCTGTCTTTACGTTTACTTATACGTTTGACGGTATTAGGGTGGCTGATCACGACCTTAAAAAATTTGACAGTTACTGGAAGTGAAAAACGCTCAAAATGAGAAATTAAGTGTTGACACCCAAAGCGGGTAAATCCTAAAATCTAATAGGTACTTTATTACCATATAAATAAATGTGAATCGGAGGATGAACAGGAAATGAAAGGCACTATTAAAGGTAAACTGACAATTGCAGTGATCCTGATCGTAGCTTTGACCATGATCGTATCTACGGCCATCATCGTGGGCACATCAGGTAAAAAGATCTCAAAAGAGCTGACAGACGTACTTCAAGTGAACGCGGACAAATATGCCAACTCGATAAACAGCTGGATCGAGATGGAAAAGGGACTCAATGCCGCAGGTGCTGCAGCTTTTGCCGCACTGCCTGAAGGGTCTTATGACAGAGCTCATATCCAGAACATAGTTACAACCGAAGCAGAAGGACATCCCGAATTCCTGAATCTCTATTACGGAATGGAGGATAAGCAGCATATTCAGATGGATCCGAATGCAACTGTCCCTGAAGGATATGATCCTACAGCCAGAGGATGGTACAAGGCAGCTAAAGAAGCAGGAACGACAATAGTTACCGACCCATATATGGATGTGCTTATCGGCGGAATGTGCATAACAATCGCCACACCGGTATACAGAAGCGGCGAGCTTGTCGGAGTACTTGGCTGCGACTTTACTCTTGATTACGTTATGGAAGTAGTTAACGGTATCTCCTATGAAAAGGGAGAGTACGGTTTCATGATAGATGCCAGCGGAAACTACATCATACATGAAAACCAGTCATATCTTCCCGGAGAAGACACAGCAACTTCCGTTAACAGTGTGATGTCTGGAATAAGCTCCATAGTATCCGCTCCCGGAAGCGCGGCGATCCTTACAAAGGACTACGACGGTGAGCAGAATTATTTCGTTACATCAAAGGTTGAGGGTTGCAACTGGCTGTTAGGTCTTGCAATGCCCAAGGGAAACTTAAGCGGGACCATATACAGGCTCATACTTACAAGCGTACTTATCGCTGCGGTTGCCATAGTTCTTGTCATCCTGATCATGACAAAACTTATAGGAACTCAGCTTTCTCCCATGGAAGACATGAAGTCTTTCGTCAAGGAAAAGATTATAGGAGTTGAGAATGTTAAGAAGGCGAATACCGAGGTAGAGGAGATAAGATATCTTCTTTCGGAACTTGAAAGCCGTGTCATAGATACCATTCATAAGACCAAGGATGAATCGCAGCTCATCAGGGATAAGATGACATCCGCATCAGAAAAGATCAGTGGCATCAATGACAGTATCTCTGAGATCAACGTTGCGATGCACCGTACGGAAGACGGTATCGAAACTCAGACCACGAGTATCCAGAGTCTTGAAAATATCTGTAACAATGTAACGTCTGCGGTCGGTACTTTCTCTGAAGACACCAGGATGATGGAAGATCGTACCGGCGAGATCATAGAGAGAGTTAAGGCCATGGTTCCTGATATTCTAGCTAATAAGAAGTATGCCGTTGAAGTGACCAACCAGACGAGAACAGAACTTGAAGAAGCTATAAAGGGTGTGCAGGTCATCGAACAGATCGTTGATGTGGCAAGTGCCATACAGGGCATCGCCAATCAGACGAATCTGCTTGCTCTTAATGCTTCTATCGAGGCAGCCAGAGCCGGTGAGGCCGGAAGAGGCTTTGCAGTAGTAGCGGACGAGATCAACAGCCTGAGCACGACTACGGGAAGCGAGATCGAAAAAGTAAACGGACTGACCAAGGAAGTTACTTCAAATATCGAATCGCTTTCAAAGGTCAGCGAAAGGATCATCGAATTCCTTACGGAAAATGTTCTTAAGGATTACGATAATCTCGAAACGATGGCTAACAACTACATGGAAGATGCCAATTACTACAGCAGCATAAGCCGCGAACTCGGGTCGAGCGCAAAGGGATTAAGCTCATCGGTTTCCGATATAAGCAGGGCAATAGAGTCTTTGAGCGGAGCACAGAAAGAACTCGGAGATGCCGTACATGATATATCCGGCAATCTGCAGAGCATTTCGGCTTCCAGCGACAATGTATCAACCGAGACAAGGGATGTTATGGAAAGCATCACGTCTCTTCAGGATACCACGGGAAGATTTAACGTATAGTTATTTAGTCCAGTTTAATTAAGCATTTAATTGTGCTATAATCAAACGTGCTCGTGCAATGATCCGTAGCATTATGAATCTACGATTTCAAATAATTATTTAAGGAGGACATCAATATGTCATTAAACAAGAAGAGCGTTGACGATTTTAACGCAGCAGGCAAAAGAGTACTTGTTCGTTGTGACTTCAATGTACCGCTTAAGAACGGTGAGATCACAGACGATACTCGTATAGTTGCAGCACTTCCTACGATCAACAAGCTTCTCAAGGACGGCGCTAAGGTTATCCTTTGCTCACACCTTGGTAAGGTTAAGGAAGGACCCAATGAAAAAGAATCACTTGCACCCGTTGCAAAGAGATTATCAGAAAAACTCGGCAAGGAAGTTGTTTTCGTATCTGATTACAATGTAACAGGTCAGGCAGCTACAGATGCCGTTAATGCTATGAAGGAAGGGGACGTTGTTCTGCTTCAGAACACACGTTTCCGTGGCGAAGAGGAGACCAAGCCCCAGAAGGCCGGCGAAGCATTTGCAAAGGAACTTGCTGATCTTGCTGATGACTATGTATGTGATGCTTTCGGTTCAGCTCACAGAGCTCATGCTTCAGTTGCTGTAGTTACAAAGTACATTTCTGAAAAGGGTGGAGTTAATGCGGTTGGTTACCTCATGCAGAAGGAGATCAACTTCCTCGGTAATGCTGTTGAGAATCCGGTAAGACCTTTCGTTGCTATCTTAGGCGGTGCCAAGGTTGCTGATAAGCTCAACGTTATCGATAACCTTCTTGAAAAGGCTGATACTCTTATCATCGGCGGAGGAATGGCATTCACATTCTTAAAGGCAAAGGGATATGAGATTGGTAAGTCACTCGTTGATGATGAAAAGATCGATTACTGTAAGGAAATGATGGCTAAGGCTGACAAGCTCGGCAAGAAGCTTCTTCTTCCCGTTGATACAGGCATTGCCAAGTCATTCCCCGATCCTATCGACGGACCTATCGATGTAACATATGTTGATTCAGATAAGATACCTTCAGATATGGAAGGCCTTGATATAGGTCCTAAGACTCAGGAACTTTTTGCAAACGCTGTTAAGGAAGCCAAGACGGTTGTTTGGAACGGACCTATGGGAGTATTCGAGAATCCCACTCTTGCAAAGGGAACCATCGCAGTTGCAAAGGCTCTTGCTGAGACAGATGCTACAACCATAATCGGTGGCGGCGATTCTGCTGCAGCATGCAACCAGCTTGGATTTGCTGACAAGATGAGCCACATCTCAACAGGTGGCGGTGCTTCTCTGGAATTCCTTGAGGGTAAGGAACTTCCCGGCGTATACGCAGCTGACGATAAATGAGTACTTAATGAGCACTAACGAAGTAAAGTGCGAATTTAGTACGAATTATCCCCGAAGACTTAATGAGCACGAGCAATGCGCAGTGCGAGTTTAGTCGGAGTGGGATAAGTAATCTGATATTTTAAGGAGAATTATCATGTCAAGAAGAAGAATCATAGCCGGCAACTGGAAGATGAACAAAACTCCCAGCGAGGCAGTTGCACTTTGTGCAGAATTAAAGGATCTTGTTAAGAATGATGCGGTTGACGTTGTTTACTGCGTACCCGCTATCGATATCGTTCCTGTAGCTGAAGCGGTTAAGGGAACTAACGTACATGTTGGTGCAGAGAACTTCTACATCGAGGACAAGGGCGCTTTCACAGGTGAGATCTCAGCTCCCATGCTTAAGGATGCAGGCGTTGAGTACATCATCATCGGACATTCAGAAAGAAGAGATATCTTCGGTGAGAACGATGTCCTTATAAACGCTAAGGTTAAGAAGGCATTCGCTGCAGGTTTAAAGCCTATCCTTTGCTGCGGTGAGTCACTTGCCCTTCGTAAGGCAGGTACATACAAGGAATGGATCGAGAGACAGATCAAGTGGGATCTTACCGATGTAACAGCAGACCAGGTTAAGAACCTTGTTATTGCTTACGAGCCTATCTGGGCTATAGGAACAGGCGAGACAGCTACTGCAGATCAGGCACAGGAAGTATGTAAGCTTATCCGTGACCTCATCGCCAAGATGTATGATGATGCTACCGCAGAAGCAGTACGCATCCAGTACGGCGGATCAATGAACGCAGGAAATGCGGCAGAGCTCCTTTCCAAGCCCGACATCGATGGCGGACTTATCGGCGGAGCCAGCCTCAAGCCCGATTTCGGCCAGATCGTCAATGCATAAGCAATCAGCTTCGTGTACTTTACGAAGCTGATCGACTGTCGCGATGCCTTAACGCGCAGTCGAAGGCGAAGCCATTGCGCAAGCCGCTGCGTACTATGCGGCGGCTTGATTCATAGAAGCCAATCAGATTCGTGTCCTTTATGAAGCTGATCGACTGTCGCGATGCCTTAACGTGCAGTCGAAGGCGAAGCCATTTTGCAAGTCGCTGCGTACTCTGCAGCGACTTGTTTTATGCTTTATTTATAATTCTGAATATAACAGGAAAGGAAAAAGAGATGAAAAGAAGTATAGTATCTCTTGTTTTAGCAATTTCGCTTGCGCTGGTTTTAACAGCATGCGGCGGTAATAACGGGGCGGTCATCAATTCCGGCAAGGAAGAAAAGCCGGTCGAGAGTACTTTTGAAAGCTCCGATAAAGAGGAAGAAGCCCGTACGGAAGATACTGCAGAAAAGTCTGATGAATCCGCTCCGGAGACGGTAGAAGCGGATGCGGTGGAAAGCGTAGCGGAAAAAAATCCCGAACAGGAGGAATTTGAAAGTCTCGCATCCACGACCGAATGGGACTTCCCCGCTGAGGTAGATGTTAAGGAATACATTGACGGAACAGATGAAGGAAACTATTATTCAATATGCCGCGATAAGTCAGGAAAAGAATTCGCATGCGTCGGGATATTTAATCCCGATACGGTAAAAAAAGTATATGAATACAACGGAATTAAATATCCCGTTCTCGGAATAAGTGCAATTAATTCAAACGGTACATATTTGGTTCCGGATGGGTTTATGGTACTTTACAATTGTCAGGATCCTTCAATGACAAAAATAGAGATCCCCGACTCGGTCATTACATTGGGAGATTTATCATTGGCTTATTGCCATGCTCTTGAGGAAATAGTAATTCCGGATTCGGTTACTAAAATAGGACAAAAGGCTTTTGATTACACCGAAAATCTGACTTCGATAACCTACAAGGGGACAACTTACGACAGCCCGGAAGCTTTTTTTAAGGGATTTGAGGCGACGGAAGGAAATACGGTTGAGTAAACCATGTAAAACAGGGGAGAGTGAAGGACTTTATATCTTTTTTATAAATTTTATTTTTGTTTTCTAATTTAGACATAAAGTGTCCATAATTTGGTGGTAATATAAATTCAACGATTAAGGAAACGATCGTAAGGCGGCCTCGGCCGTACATTACAGAGGCTATCGGGTTATATTTTTAGTATTGGGTTACGGGATTTGATCTGAATAGCTTC
>JAIKZO010000149.1 GCA_024682115.1 Lachnospiraceae bacterium | reverse complement strand
AAAAGCTATCCTTGATAAGGACAAGTCCGGGCTTCGGGAAATATACGATGCCTATCTTGACTATATCTACAGGATCGTTCTGGGTGTTGTCGGACGCAAAGAAGATGCGGAGGATGTCACGAGCGAATTCTTTATTAAGCTTTGGCAGAATGCGGACAAATATAAGCCCGGCAGCGGCCATAAAGGTTACATGGCGACCATAGCTAGAAATATGGCCATAGATTTCTTACGCAAAAACAGGCACGAAGTGCTCGAGACGATAAATGAGGAAGACGGAGAAGAAACGTCTTTCGAATCGACATTAAGAAGTGACGATGATACCGAAAATACAGTGATAGAAGAGATATCGCTGAAAGAAGCCCTGGACAGGCTTACGCCCAAACAGAGGCAGATAGTGGATCTGAAGATCCTGTCGGAAATGACCTTCCAGGAAATATCCGATTCGCTTGGCGTACCCTTGGGTACCGTGACGTGGCACTACCGGGAAGCGATAAATAAATTAAGGAGGTGCGGCTACTATGAAGAAGGATCTTGAAACCGAATACAGACAACAGATAGCTGATGAAGTACCGGACCTCTGGGCCCGTATCGAGGCATCGATCGACGAGATCGAAGGAACAGGCAGTAATGCTGCCCCCGAAGAGACAACTGTTCCCAAGGCAGGGGCTGAAGAAAAAGAAGACAATATCGTTCCCATCACCAAAGCCGCGGAAAAGAAACAGGGTTCCGGCAGCAGGATAAAGAAGATAAACGGGATATTGAGATACAGCGCCGTTATCGCAGGTGCGGCATGCGTTCTGCTGGTGATCTTTGCCGTAAGCAGATCGGGAAACAAGATGAGCGCCGCGACCGCTCCGATGGCTGCAATGTCGGAAAGTGCCGCTGCCGATACGGCCACCGGCGATACCGCGGAAAAAACCAGGAAGAAAAAAGGATCCAAAGGGTTCATGGGTGAAGCCGCAGCGGAAGCCGCAGCCGAGGCACCGAATGAAGCTTATACCGACAGTGCGGCTTTTGACAGTGCGCCCATGGAAGAAGCTGTCGCCGAAGCGGAAGAATATTACGATGAAACCGATTCCATGGAAGAACTTGACTTTGCGGCTGAAGAAAACGATCTCAAAGATAACGCAGTTTATGCAGCCGATGTGACCGGAACTTCCGACAGTTCGGCTAAGCTTTCCGGAAGTTCTGCTTCCGGTTCGAACAGGGATGCAGGCTCGGAAACGGAAAATATGACCGTTAAGGGAAAGATCACGGACAGCGAGACCGTAGAAAATAAAGCAAAGAACATTTACTATATTACGATCACGGATGAAGACGGTAATGAATACAGCGTTTTCGTACCGGAAGAAAAAGAAGAAGAAGTGCGTGCGCTCGAAGAAGAAGGCAAGGAGCTTAAGTTTACCCTGTCAATCTCGACCGGCGGTTACTATGACGCCGAATATGTATACGAAGGTGCCGAATAACAGACCATTATCATTAAGCACTATTTGTTACTTGTTGATTCAGGGAAAATCTGTTATAATCACGTTTGCTGGATCGCAATATGATCCATGGCGGCAAAACGGAAGATGAAACGGGGTGTGGCTCAGCTTGGTAGAGCGCTACGTTCGGGACGTAGAGGTCGCGTGTTCGAATCACGTCACCCCGATTGTTTTATGAAACCGTAGATGTAGAATTTATCTATATCTACGGTTATTTGTTTCTCAATTTGTTATGAAAAAAGTGGTTCCTAAGTGGTTCCTAACCGAAAACACTTTCCCATTTTCCGTTTTCGTCCTTACGGTCCACTATCTGTCTCTGAATATATATTTGACCCTTTGACTCATCATAATCTGACCATTTAAGAGCCTTTAGTTCACCTATTCTGATATCCAAACAGAACATCAGCATAATACCCAGAGTATACACATTTTGCGGAATAGAAATCAGATATTCAAATAGTGCGGCACGCTCTTCAGGCGTATATACTTTATCCTTATTATTGACTATCTTACACTTCAAAGACTTTGTCGATACATCTCTGGCTACATTATGATCAATTATTTCATTATTTACGGCATAATCAAGCACCATATTGGGTATCCCTTTAATATTGTTAAGTTCAGCCCTAGTAATAGCCCTTCCTGCAGTATAGCCCTTATAAAATAGGAAGAACTTGTTGGCAGTTAATTTGCGAACTGGAATTTTTACTATGGGATTGTCTCTATAAATAGGTATATAACTTATACACATCTTTCATAAAGCGGGGCGGCTGACACATGTTGTCAACCGCCCCGTGATCTATATAAAACAAATTTCTTTTATGCTCTTGCCCGGCTGATAAGCCCGATGATACCGATAATGATAAGAACCGGCAGTGCGACTGAGACCAGTCCTCCGAATATCAAAACCAGGATCGCTGCGGGAAGGAATACGAGGAAAAAAGCTATCCTTATCGCTCCCCAGCCCAACCTAATGGCAAATCCCATCAGTCTGAATACTATGGTGCATAATAAACATATTGTGAAGATGATCATTTTTCTTTCCTTTCCGAGATCATTCTCTTGAATCTGTTTTCCTTTGATGATTTAAAGTTTAATATCCGAGGATTAATAAATCTTTGAAGTAAGATTAAAAAAAGATTAAAATAAAAGAAAAAGACCGGGGGGTTAATATGGCAAAATACGTTATAGCGTTGGATCAGGGAACAACTAGCTCGCGCTGCATCCTCTTTGATAAGGCGGGAAATATAGTAAGGATGGCTCAGGAAGAATTTGAGCAGGTTTATCCCAAACCGGGCTGGGTCGAGCATGATCCCAAGGAAATATGGGTCAGTCAGCTCGGAGTTCTTATCGATGTCGTTATAAAATCGGGTATCCAGGTTGCGGATATCGCGGCGATAGGCATCACCAACCAGCGTGAGACCACGATCATCTGGGACAGAGCGACAGGTGAACCCGTATATAACGCTATAGTCTGGCAGTGCAGAAGAACAGCTCCCATCATAGATAAACTGGTACAGGACGGTTATTCCGACATGATAAGGGAAAAGACCGGACTGGTGCCGGATGCATATTTTTCCGGAAGTAAGATAGCCTGGATCCTCGATAACGTGCCCGGAGTAAGGCAGAGAGCCGAAAAAGGCGAGCTTGCCTTCGGAACAGTGGACAGCTGGCTCGTATGGAATCTCACAAAAGGAAAAGTCCATGTTACGGATTATACGAACGCTTCAAGGACGATGCTCTTTAACATCCATACGCTCAAATGGGACGAGGAACTCCTTAAGATACTCGATATACCCGCATCACTGCTTCCCGAAGTAAAGCCGTCGAGCTGCCTTTACGGTTATGCGGATACGGAATCCATAAAGAACATTCCTATCGCCGGGATAGCCGGAGACCAGCAGGCTGCGCTTTTCGGACAATGCTGCTTTAACAAGGGTGATGTAAAGAATACATACGGAACAGGCTGTTTCCTTCTTATGAACACGGGAAATGAGGCAGTCACTTCAAGGAACGGGCTTCTGACAACGATAGCAGCCAGTGTCGGAGACGATGTGGAATACGCTCTCGAAGGAAGTGTTTTTGTGGGCGGTGCCGCGGTTCAGTGGCTTCGCGACGGTTTAAGGATGATAGATAAGGCCTCGGATACATATAAGTATGCGACCAAGGTCGAAGGGACGGACGGAGTATACCTGGTGCCTGCTTTTGCGGGTATGGGCGCGCCTTACTGGAACCAGTATGCCAGAGGTACGATAGTCGGGATCACGAGAGGATGCGAAAAAGAGCATTTCATAAGGGCTACGCTTGAGTCCATAGCCTATCAGTCACACGATGTCCTAAAAGCCATGGAAGAGGATGTCAACGTCAGGATTGACACGCTCAAAGTAGACGGCGGGGCCAGTGCCAATGATTTCCTGATGCAGTTCCAGGCGGATATCCTTGATGCAAAGGTACACAGGCCCGAGTGTATAGAGACCACGGCTCTGGGAGCGGCTTACCTTGCGGGACTTGCCGTAAGATTCTACGAAAGCAAGGAAGAAATAAGGAAAAACTGGCAGCTTAACCGTGAATTTGAACCCGGACTTGATGCCGATGAAAGGGGCACTTTGTTAAAGGGATGGAAAAAAGCCGTTAAATGCGCTCTTGCCTGGGCCGAAGAATAGTCCTTTTTCCCGCAAAAATGTTACATATTTGTTACGCATTTCTTTGACATCTAAAAACACCTATGATACACTAAACGTGGTATGTTTTGAGATAAAAAACACTATATCATGTGTTCATATATGAGGTGTAGTTAAGGTGGATAAGTTTGAGTACAAAGTAAAGATCGGTGAGATTAAATCACTCATCGCGCAGAAAGCGTATGATGAAGCTGCTGACGTAGCTGACACCATAGACTGGACCGGCGTTAAGAATGCCAGGGACATCTGCCAGGTGAGTGATCTGTATAAAAAGCTCAGGCTTTTTGAGGAAAGCCGCAAGCTTCTGCTTATCGCATATAAGCGGCAGAAAACACGTCTTATAGTCAAATCTCTTTGTGAATTATCCATTGAATTGGATGACTTTTTCAATGCAATGGAGTATTTCAAAGAATTCTGTACCATGGCTCCCAAAGATCCCGGGAGATTTATTCTGCAGTACAAATTATATAAGGCACAGAACATCTCCATTGAAGAACAGATAGAGATACTGGAGCAGCTTAAGGAACAGGAACGCCTTCCCAAGTGGGAATACGAGCTTGCTCTGCTCTACCATAATGCCGGCATGGAAGAAAAGTGCGTGGAAGAGTGCGAACAGATCTTCCTTTGGATAGTTGACGGAAAATATGCGATGCTGGCATATGAACTCAAAGCTCTCCATCAGCCTCTTACCGAACAGGAAAACTATAAATATGAGCTTCTCCGCCATGCGGGAGGCAAACTCAATATCCAGTATTCACTTAAGGACGACCCGAATGCCGTAGTTCCGAAGGAAAAGGAACTTGAAGTAAAGGGCGTGGATGTAAGTCCATATAATACCCAGAACCTTCAGGCAGTGGTTGCGGAAGGACTGCAGGATTATCTCGGTGCCAGAACGGCGGCGATCCCCGAAGAAGAGATCAACAGCCGTGAAGAGGCCATAGCAAAGGATGATGAGGCACTTTCAGAAAACATCGTTCCTTCACAGCCCGAGGTCAATCCCGAACTCATGGTGACGACGGTCTATAATGCCGTACTTCCCGAGGAGTCCGTAGGACAGGAACTCGTGGAAGAAGAAGCTACCGACGAGATTCCCAAAGCCGGACGCAGCGATACGGATATCATAGGTAAAGCCTCAAGCGAAGTCGCATCGGAGATCCTTAACGAAAACGTTCCTGTCATCAAACAGGATACGGACGAGATAAGGCCGATAACGGGCGAGATCGAAATTCCGGTTAAGGAAGAAACACCCGCACCGGAAGTTAAACCGACTCCTGAAGTAAAGCCTGCACCTGCCGTTTCGCCGTTTGATGAACTTCCCGAAGGATTCGAGATACCCAAGACCAAGTATTTCAAGCCCGATATCAACAGTACGGGAATAATAGAGACATTCAGAAAAGGTTCTCATATGGATGAGATCCTTTCCCAGGAATATGACGGCCAGATCAGCATCGTTCTTCCCGAGGAGACTCCGGTCGAAAAGCAGATAACCGGCCAGATCAGCATCTCGGATGTGATGAAGGACTGGGAGCGTAAGAAAAAAGAGAACGAAGAAAAAAGGATAGCGGAAGTCAAGGCACAGGTACGCAGGGAAGCCGGCGGACTCTTAAACAATTTTGACGAAGCCACCAAATCCGGACTTCTTGAACAGATAGAGAGCGCAATGGTTTCCGCTGCGCTAAAAGAAGAACAGGAGCGTATACGCGCATCAAGACCCAAGCAGATCAAGGTAGCCGATATCGACGGACTCGAAGAGAATAAAAAGGAAGAGACCAAGGTAGCAGCTCCCAAGCCCGCTACGGAAGAAGACAGGGTAATATTTGCAAAACAGACCGCGGAAGCGGAATTTAAGCCTTTAGCCGAGACCGTTCCTCACGAAGAGATCCCGAAAGAAGAGATCATCCCCGAGGAAGAACCGGCACTTCCCGAAGAAGCTGAGTTGGGAGAGGCGGTTTTCGAGGAGACAGATCCCGTAATAGTTGTTCCCGAAGCAACACCCGTTCCCGAAAAAGCAGCTGTTCCCAAGGAGATCGAACCGGCAGCTGTCTCTAAGGAGGATGAGTCGGCAGCAGCCTCTATAGAGGAGCCCGTTGAAGAAGAAAACGTTCCTGAAGAGGAAGTTATCGAAGAAACAGCTGAGACCGGGGACATTCCGGGAGAAGAGCCCGTTAAGGAAGAAGAGAGCATCCCCCAGCTTGTTCCTAAAAAGCAGACGCCAAAACCGGCACCTGCTCCCGAAAAGGATGCTCTTGAAGAAGAGATAGAAAACGCGGTCGCCGAGGCCATATCGGAGGATACCGCGCCGGAAAAGGCACCGAAGGCAAAAGATAAGGGAAAGGACAAACCCGTAAAGGACCATCAGGGCGGTTCAAAACCCCGTGCTCTTACCGATAACGAAAAAGAGCAGTTTGCCGCTTTCATTCATCACAAGAGCACGCGCAGACAGCTTGCGAACACGCTTGATAATATCACACTCGCTTCTTATACAGGAAACGTACTTGTAACGAGTGAGGAAGATAACGAGATAACGACATTCTCCAAGCTCCTTGTCCGTGAGATACAGATGTCCGATGCCAATTTCACCGGAAAGGTTGCCAAGGTTTCCGGCGATAATTTAAACCGCAAGGATATCGACGATACATTAAGATGTGTTTCAAACGGAGCACTCATCATTTCCGAAGCGGAAGGATTGAAGAAAAAGACGGTCGAGACCCTTCTTTATGAACTTCAGCATACCGACAGGGGAGTTGTGGTCATCATGCAGGGTCATGCGGATATCATAGACAAGATCGTTCAGAAGAACGAGGGAATGGCCGAGACCTTTAACTTAAGGATCGATCTTAAGGCATTCGATAACAAGACACTGGTTGAATATGCCAAGAGTTACGCGTATGATAATGAGTATCTGATAGACGATCTGGGCGTGCTGGCACTTCACACCAGGATCTCGGATATGCAGACTTCGGATCATGAAGTCACTCTTTCCGAGATAGAAGAGATAGTAGATGAAGCGATCTATTATTCAAACAAAAAAACGCCCGCTCATTTCTTTGACGTTCTCTTCGGAAAGCGTTACGGGGATGAGGACATGATAGTATTAAGAGAGAAGGATTTCATGCATTACTGATAATGCAGTGGAGGTATTATGGCTGTATCAAAGGGTGTAAAAAAACCGGCTGCGACCGCTAAAACCGTAAAGAAGACCGCATCGAAGCCGGCAGCAAAAAAGTCAGCTCCCGCAAAGAACAAACCGGCAGCGAAAAAGTCAGCTCCCGCTAAGGTTCCGGCATCATCAAAAACCGAAAGGGAAAGAGTCTTCATTTCCGAAGCCGATCAGTATCTGTTCGGAATGGGGATCCATTACGATATCTATAAGAAGCTGGGCGCACATCTTTCAAGGCAAGACGGTAAGGACGGAGTATTTTTCGGAGTCTGGGCTCCCAATGCCGCATCAGTCCACGTTTTCGGTGATTTCAACAACTGGGATGAGAATGCGACCGTTCTTAACAAGCTCGGTCCCGGCGGGATCTATGCCGGATTCGTGCCCGGCGCCAAAGAAGGCGACTACTATAAATTCATCATTTATTCGATGAACGGTGAAAAGATCTATAAGACGGATCCTTTCGGAAACAGACAGGAGCTTCGTCCCGGAACCGCTTCCCAGATAGTCGATCTTACCCGCTATAAGTGGGGAGACGAAAAATGGATGAAGGAACGGGAAAAGAAGGACTACAATCATGAGCCCGTGGCGATCTATGAATGTCATATCGGTTCGTGGATGAGACATCCCTTCCCCGAAGCCGAAGGCTTTTACAATTACAGGGAATTCGCCGACAGGATAGTCGAGTATCTCGGCGAGATGAAATATACGCATATAGAACTCATGGGTATAGCCGAATATCCTTTTGACGGAAGCTGGGGATATCAGGTAACGGGTTATTACGCACCCACTTCAAGATACGGCACTTGTGATGACTTTATGTACCTGGTCGACAAGCTCCATCAAAACGGAGTCGGAGTCATCCTTGACTGGGTTCCCGCGCACTTTGCAACGGATGCCCACGGACTCGGAAGGTTCGACGGTTCATGCATTTATGAGCATCCGGATCCGAGAAAGGGAGAGCATCCTGACTGGGGTACAAAGATATTCAATTACGAAAAGACGGAGGTTAAGGATTTCCTTATCGCCAATGTTCTTTTCTGGATAAGGCAGTTCCATATAGACGGAATAAGAGTCGATGCCGTAGCATCAATGCTTTATCTTGACTACGGTAAAAAGGAAGGCCAGTGGGTTCCCAATAAATACGGCGGAAACGAAAACCTTGAAGCGATCGAGTTCTTCAAGCATCTTAATTCGGTCGTAAGGGGCACATATCCCGGATTTATTACCATCGCCGAAGAATCAACGGCATGGCCCAAGATAACCGGTGATGTCAACGAAGATGGACTCGGTTTTTCTTTCAAATGGAATATGGGATGGATGCATGATTACTGCGAATACATGAAGCTCGACCCGTATTTCAGGAAGAACGACCACTATGCGCTGACCTTTGCGATGAGCTACAACGAAGCGGAAAACTATATCCTTCCCCTTTCGCATGACGAAGTCGTACATCTCAAGTGCTCAATGGTCGAAAAGATGCCGGGCTTTCCGAAAGACAAATATGCGAACTTAAGATGTCTTTACAGCTTCATGTTCGGACATTGCGGCAAAAAGCTTCTCTTCATGGGTCAGGATTTCGGTCAGGAAAGAGAATGGTCCGAGGAAAGAGAGCTTGACTGGAATCTTCTCGGAGAGCCACTTAACAGAGGAATGCACGATTATGTTAAAGAGCTTCTTGAGATCTACAGAAAATATCAGTGCATGTATCAGTTCGATAATTCATGGGAAGGCTTTGAATGGTTAAACTGTGATGATAAGGACAGAAGCACCTACAGCTTCGTGCGTAAGTCATCGGACGGCAAGAACAGCCTGATGTTCATCATAAACATGACTCCGATGGAATGGACCGATTACAAGGTCGGTATCATCACGGACAAAAAATTAAGACTTTTGCTCAATTCCGATGAAGAGCGCTTCGGCGGAAACGGGAACAAGGTCAAAAAGGAACTTACACCGGTACAGGAAAACTGTGATTACAAGGATTATGCGGTCACATTGAACATTCCTCCCTTTACGGCACTGATCTATAAGTTTTGATCAAAAATATGTCATAAAGCGGTTAATATTTCCGGCATATCATCCGAAATATAGGGTGAGCGTTTTAATACGCTTGCCCTTTTTGTTTACAGATTCATATAGGTAATGCATGAACATTAATTTAAACGAAGTGGACAGGATGTCCCAGAACTCCTATATAAATGTTAACGAGGGTACAACCGCATACAGTCCCGCAACCGGTAATACATCAAAAGCCGAGAGCGGATACAGATTAGACATTTCTTCATTTGTTACGGATAACAACGCTTACGCAGGTCATGGAAAGACCATCGAAGAAGTTATGGCAGACGCCGGCATGATCGACGTCAATGCTTATCGTGACTATATGGTAGTGATGTCTAATTGTTTGTCTACAGAGGATTTTACAAAGCTCCAGAACGAAGGAGTGGATCCCGGACATACGGACTTTAGCGAAGTTGTTTCCATAGTTGACCATATAAAGACAGCCCTTATCAAAGGCGGTACGGAAGTAGTCGGATATACCGATACTATCTCCAAAGAGGCGCTCACTTCGATCACGGGTTCTCAGGTTTATGCCGATGAACTTTCCGAAGCGATGAACCGCAAGGATATTCCCGTCACCAGAGAGAATGCTGAAGCTGTTGAGAACGGATTTAAGCAGCTTACCGAAGCTTCTCCTTTAGGTGAAGGCAGTGTTAAATACATGGTGGAGAATAACTTAAAGCCCACCGTTGAAAATATCTACACCGCAAGTTTCTGCGGCGGAAACGATGCTTCAAGACAGTCTCACGGATACTACAGCGCAGGCGATGTTGCTGGGTATTACGCAAAAAAGAGCGACGAACTTGATGTTGCGAGCATTCTTCCCCAGGCAGAAAACGTTATAAAGGAAGCCGGCATGGAAGTTAACGATGAAAACGTTAAAAGTGCCATGTGGCTTGTGGATAAAGGCATTCCTCTTACGACGGATACACTTAAGAGCCTTAACGACATCTCTTCTTTATCCCTTCCGATGGAACACAAAGAATTCGTAGAACATGCGACAGATGCCCTGATGGATGGAATAAACGTTATCAAGGCTGATCTTACGAGAAACGGATCCTTAAGGGATAAGGCTATCTCGATATATGATGAAGTACAGTCTCTCGGAACGATCAAGGGAAGAAGAGTCCTTGAAGAAGTAAGGCTTTCGATGACCATTGAAGCCAACCTCAAACTCCTTAAGAGCGGATATCAGATAGACACCGCACCGATGGAGGATCTGGTAGAAAACCTTAAAAAAGCCGAAGAGCAGATAGCCAAAGAGCTTACGGGCGAAAAAGAAGCCCCCAAAGCGGTTGAAAAGAAAAAGGATTATGAGGAAGCTCTTTCGATCTTAGGTTCGATAAAGAACGCTCCGATAAGCATCTCTTACGAGATCGAGACGACAGACACCTTAAGACAGATAGACGATAAGGCCGTTGTCCTTCGAAGCACCTACGAAAAGGCCGGTCAGAGCTATGAGACACTGATGAGTGCTCCGAGAAGAGATCTTGGTGACAGCATTCAGAAGGCTTTCAGGAACGTAGACGAACTCCTTGACGGAATAGATGAAGCACTTACCGATGAGAACAGAAGAGCGGTAAGGATCCTCGGATATAACAGCATCGAGATAACCAAGGAAAACCTCGATACGGTAAGGGCTAAGGATAAGCTCCTTACGGAAACGATAGAAAACCTTACACCCGGAAGAGTTCTGGGAATGATAAGGGAAGGCATAAATCCCGTATCGATGAGTCTTGAAGAACTTGACGGATACCTTAAGGAACAGGATACGACAGCCGATGATATGATGTCCTTTTCTAAGTTCCTTTATAAGCTTGAAAAGTCCAATGATATCACGGAAGACGAGAAAGAAGCTTATATCGGGATATACAGGCTGGTACGTCAGATCGAAAAAGCGGATCATTCGGTGATCGGTGCGATAGAGGAAATGAACGCCGAATATTCCTTCGACAATATGCTCAAGGTATTAAGAAGCCGTAAGCATAAGTCAATGGATTATAAGATCGATGAAACCTTCACGGGAGTCGATGTTAAGGATACAGGGATCGAGTCTATCTCATCCCAGATATCAAAAGGGTTCTTAAGAGACACGAACGATCTTAAGAACATGCTCCGGGATCAGGGCAATCAGGATGCCGCAAAGGAATACGACGAGCAGATCCTTGAAGAGATCAGAAAGACCGTAAGAACGGAAGCTCAGATACTTGAGCAGCTGTCTTCCTACAATATGGAGATAAGTCCTTCGAACATAGCGGACATGCAGACGATGCTCCAAAGCCCGATGAGCGTGTTTGAAAGACTTAAGGAACTGGGACTTAAAAAGGAATTCAAAGAGATCCCTTCAAGTAAAGAAGAAGCACAGTCCTCATTTAAGGAATTTACCGGAAGCATAAAGGATTTCCTCGAAAACGAAGTATTCGGAAGAGGAGAGATATTAACGGATTCCGCAAACATAAAGAGGATCTCAAAGATATATGCCCATATGGATTTCCTTGAAAGACAGTCACAGGAAGAAAACTACGAGATCCCGACGAGCATTGGAGGACAGAGCGTAGCGATCAACCTTAAGGTGATCCACGGAGAGTCGAACGAACAGAAGGTGGCGATCTCATTCGGATCAGATATCTTCGGAAATGTGGCAGCAGAGTTTAAAGCCTCATCCGACGGACTTTCGGGATACTGTTCACTGGAAAACAAAGAGATGGCTTCCGTCCTTAACGGGAACACGGACACATTAAGAGAGGACCTTTCCTCACAGGGTATCGCACTTAAGGATGTATACTTTGTAAACAGTGCATCAATAGATCTTTATCAGTTCAATATAAAACAAACTAAGGATAGAATTACTGACACGGATGTCATAACAACGGATAATTTGTACAAGGCTGCAAAATCGTTCATAGGATTCATGGACCGCATGGCAGCAGAAAGGAACTAAAATGTATATCAGTTTTAACGCATCCGCAGTTATAGCTAACAATTCTCTTAACAGGGCAGATAACAGACTTAAGGATTCCCTGGCAAAGTTATCATCGGGACTTAAGGTCGTAAATCCCAAGGACAACCCTTCGGGACTTGCGATGGCCAAGAGAATGAATGCCCAGATAAGAGGCCTTGAGCAGGCAAACCTCAACTCAAACGATGCAGTTTCGATCATAGAGATAGCCGACGGAACAATGTCAGAGCTTTCCGAGATGCTCCAGAGAATGAACGAACTTTCGGTTAAGGCCGCTACCGGAACCATGACCGAAGATGACAGGGAAATGGTAGACAAAGAGCTTCAGCAGCTCAAAAAAGAGGTTACCAGGATATCGACCGAAACATCCTTTAACAGCCAGCCCATCCTCGACGGATCTTTCGACCTCAGGGGATATACGGATAACGTAAATGTCAAAGTTGCTTACTATTCGGATGATGTTAAGTTCGGTTCATATGCCATAGATACTCTTGAAGTGGAATTCAAGGAAGACGGGACCATTGATACGACAAAAGCTAATCCCGTAGTAGCGACCATTTCGGGAACCAACGCCCCGATGGATGCCAAGGTTACCGCTTATGACGGAAATACCATTACAATAAGGAATGACAAGGGCTTCGAGATAAAGCTCGAAGTTTATAAGTCAATAACCGGTCCGGGAAAAGAGACATTCAAATCCGAGATCACAGGTACAGCGATAAACATGACGCTCACCGGATTCGGAGCACTCGATATGCAGATAGGTGCAAACGAAGGACAGCAGCTCGCGATAAGGATACCCAAAATGTCCCTTGAGAACATGGGGATCTCAAACATCAAGCTTACGCCGGATTACGATGCGAGCGGGAACGTTACAAAGTCAGGACAGGAATACGCTGAAGAAGCTATCGTAAAGATCAAGGACGCCATGAAATACGTTTCTTCTGCAAGAGCAAACCTCGGTGCTTACCAGAACAGACTTGAGCATACCATAAGCTCTCTCGATATCACATCTGAGAACATGACCGGAGCATATTCAAGGATCATGGATGCCGATATGGCAGAGGAAATGACCGAGTACACGACGGTTCAGGTATTGACACAGGCCAGCACTTCAATGGTTGCACAGGCTAACGAAAGACCTTCACAGGTATTGCAGCTCCTTCAGTAAAGCTTTTTAAAGGAAGCGGAATATGACTAAAGAATCCAAGCAGGAATATACTTTAAGGATCTCACAGGCCAACAAAACGCAGATGGTCGTGATAATATACGAGATGCTCCTCGATTATCTGGACGAATGCAAGGAAAATCTTAATAAGGATGATGATAAGGCATTTCATGAGAGCATAAGGAAGGCGACCGGATGCATAAGAGAGCTCAGCGCTTCGGTCAATCCTTCGTTCCCCGCGGCCGGAAACATCCTGGGGCTGAACAACTATTGCAACAAAGAACTTGCGATGGCCGATCTTCATAAGGATCCCGAAAAGATAGAAGGTGTCCGGAAGATCATGAAAAAGCTTTGCGATGCCTATAAAGAATCATGCAAGAACGATGATTCGGCGCCTGTCATGAACAATTCCCAGTCAGTATACGCAGGACTGACTTACGGAAAAGAATCCCTCATAGTCAATCTTAACGACACAGGAAACAGAGGGTTTACCATATAGAGTTGTTTACAAAGGAAGAGGGCTGTAAATTTACCGGAATTCGGTAGATTTACAACCCTCTTTCTTGTTGTGTCCGGATAAGTATTTCTTTAATTAAAGAGTGATGTTTTTTTATTGACATGAAAAAAGCCTGTGTTTTCAAGGGGTTTAAGGATGCCGGATAATAATTTTGCCAAAAAGTATGGTAAATTTGCACAAAAAAATTTTTATGCAAAATGACGGTTTACAGATCGCCATAACCTGGTTTATACTCGCTCTATCACAAACAGCCGGTGGATTCACACCGGTAATGGGGAAACTTCTTCCCTGAGATTCCATTTACATTTTTTGTGAGGTATGAAAATTGGATAAGAAGATCCTTGCCATTCTTGACGGCGAGGAAAGATATGCCAGAGGGCTCATGGAATTTATGTCCAAAAAGGAATCCATGCCTTTCAGGATCCATATCTTTACCGATGTCGAAAGATTCTGTTCCTTTAAGGGGAATGAGGATATTGAATGTCTCCTTGTCGCGGAGAGCTCTTTTTCTTCTAAGATCTCAAAACTGCGGATCCCGCACGTTATAATCCTGTCGGAAAGCGGAAGGGTGCTCGATTCCACCCTGCTCCATCTGGGGAAATATCAGTCCGGAGAAATGATATACAAACAGATACTGGAGTATTATTCCGAAGTATCGAACGGTGAATTTGTCTCAAGGAGAACGAACAACCGGAGGATGAAGATCATAGCTGTATACACTCCCATAGGGAGATGCCTTCAGACTTCTTTTTCCGTAACGTTGGGACATATCCTTTCGAAAAAAGCAAAAACGCTGTATCTGAATTTTGAAAACTATTCGGGATTGTCCTCGCTCCTGAAAAGAGAATTCGAAAGCGATATTTCGGATCTCATGTATTATTTCGAATGCGCTAAGGAAATGCTTTCGGTCCGTCTTGAGAGCATAACCGAGAAGATAGGGGATCTTGATTTTGTTCCGCCGGTAATGATCTACCGGAATCTGAGCGGAGTAAGGGCAGAAAAATGGATAGAGCTTTTCAGACATATGGAACAGACCACGGAGTATGAATACCTTGTTCTCGACCTTGTGGACGGTATGCAGGATATGTGGGAAATACTAAGGTACAGTGACATGGTATATACCATATCCAAACAGGATACATTCGCAAGAGCCAAGGTTTATCAGTATGAAAAAGCACTGGCTGCAATGGATTATGACGATATCCTTGAAAAGACCAAAAAGCTCTCGTTTCCCGTCTTTCATCATCTTTTTCAAAGGTTCGACGATCTGTCGACAGGCGAGCTTTATTCGTTCGTGAAAGCTCATATCATCCCGGAAATAGAAATGCTGGATTAAGGAATCATCGGATCATGGAAGGTTTATTGAAGATACGTGATGAGATAAAGGACAGTCTCGATCTTTCTCTTGATATGACTGAAGAGAAGATCCTTGAACAGATAGATCAAAGGATCCTTTCCGCCAGTAAAAGATACGGGATGGATTTCGACGACCGCGAAAAGATACGCCGTGAGATTTTCCGGGACATAAG
>JAIKZO010000131.1 GCA_024682115.1 Lachnospiraceae bacterium | reverse complement strand
TAATCCTCCAAAAAACGCCTGAAATATCCGGCGGATCTCGTTGCGGTAGTAAGGCTCCTCGGGTAATGATATCCCATATGTACCCTGGCCTGGTTTATGTAGGTCGCGCGCATGAACGCAGAATGGTCCGCCTCGAGCACGAGCACCTTTAAGCCGCGCTTTCCCAGGAAATGTGCCGCGTAAAGTCCGTAGAGGCCGGCACCTATGATGATCCTGTCATAGCGTTCCATCATTTATCTCCTCCGGACTTCGTAAGTGACGAAAGGTCGTAGAACCGGCATATCGACTGCCTCTGCCAGTCTTCCTCTTCATATGTGATATCGGAAAAATATAATACAAGCGGTTCCGTAGGAAGCGGTTCTACCGTGATATCCTTCTGTCCGCTCTCATAAAGCGCCGCACGTTCCGAAAGTGCATCTGAATAAGCTTTCGCGCTCCCGTTCCTAAGATCGGTAAAAGCAGCGGCTGTAGAACAGAAATACGGTTCCGGCATGTATGTAAGTACCGCGCAGAAAAGTCCGAACGCAAGTACACCTGCGATAAGGATCGATGCAGCGGGTGTAAAAAGACCGTCTTTATCATCATCCGCCGATCCAGAAGATGCTTTAAGTTTGGTCCTTACCCAGCCCGTTACATAACCCGTAACAAGGCAAAGGAGCAGGATATACATCATAAAAGTAAGCGAGCGTATCCTTCCGGCCTCCATATTTCCCAATGCGAACAAAGGCGGTGTCACCATAGCAGCCGTAAGGCAGAACCCGCCGATCGCCACAATGAAAGGACAGGGGAATTTAAAGTCCGCATTTTCAAGTCCTTTATAAAAAAGCGGAACAATAAGAACTATCATCAAAAGCACGGGCCATGTGGTCCAGCTGTCTATGCATCGGTCAAGGCACTCATATAATGAGACCAGAACGGCCTTTACCGGGTTCATTCCGGATGCGCCTTCCGCACGGACCAGATTTCCCGGCGAGCAAATGTTCAACACGAATCCCACAAGATATGCGATCGAAGGGATGCGTATCTTATCAAGCTCATCTTTTTTCTTAAATATCTTTAGCAGAACAAGCGCCCCGACAACTATGATCGCGGCATTAAGTGCGCTCATCTGGTTTCCTCCGCCTGCGAAGAAACCAAGTATTGACGCTCCGATGATCCTTCCCATACGCTTTTTTTCATCAAAAGCACAACGGATCATCATCCCGAAGTAAAAAAGGCATATCCCGTGTATGAATGTATAATTCACGGCTCCCAGATACCAGTAAAAAGCCTCTACCGTACTCGGCAGGCATTCAACAGTTGTAAGAAGGGTGAGCATTGTGATCGATAAAGAGATCCACCGATCCATTTTGAAAGCCCTGACAAAAAGGGCATTCAGAAAATAAGCCGTCGAAAGGCTCAACATTCCTATCATCAGATATGACGTTATGATATAAACCCTGCCGCCGAAAACGGTGGGCGAAAAAGCCATCAGGATATTGCAGGTAAAATATCCCATCCAATGGAAATAGTCACCGATAGCTCTTACTAAGGCAACCCATAAGGTTCCGAAAAGGGAGTGGTTGGAAACCCAGGCACGGTGAGCCTCGAGAGCCTCCGAATAATCATCCGCACTCGGAAAATTATAATGCCCGATCACCAGAAGCGGGATCAGGGCAATTATATAAAGTGCCAGAAGAAAAAGAGCCAGATTTCTCGGCGTTATTATCCTGCTTATTTTGTTGAAAAAGGAATCATCCTGTCTTTTCATGGTCATCCGTTCATTCGCATGCTTTACGGATCGACTCCGCCATATACTTAAGTCTGGGTTCATCCATTCCGGGATATACACCGATCCAGAATGAATCGTTCATTATCCTGTCGGTGTTCTTAAGATCTCCTACGATCCTATATCCTTCACCGGTTTTTCTCATCTCATCAAAGCAGGGGTGCTTTGTAAGGTTACCCGCAAAGAGCATTCTCGTCTGAACGCCGCGATCCTCAAGGAACTTAACGACATCGTTCCTCTTGACTCCCTTATCGGGGTTACAGGTTATGAGGAAACCGAACCACGAAGGATCAGAGTTCTCGCAAGGTATCGGAAGGATGAGCTTCCCTTCATCTTCAAGAGGCTTTAATGCATTATAAAGATAAGCGTAATTCTCTCTGCGCTTTTTAACAAAGTTCGGGAACTTCTTTAACTGCGCGCATCCGACAGCAGCCTGCATATCGGTCGCCTTGAGGTTATATCCGAAATGTGAATAAACGTATTTGTGATCGTATCCGAGCGGAAGTTCTCCGTACTGTCTGTCAAATCTGTGGCCGCACATATTATCCTGACCGGAAACACATACGCAATCCCTTCCCCAGTCGCGGAAGGATCTCGCTATCTTGTTAAGTATCGGATCGTTGGTATAAACGGCACCGCCTTCGCCCATCGTCATGTGATGCGGAGGATAGAACGATGATGTTCCTATGTCACCGACACCGCCCGTGAACTTAGTTTCTCCGTTTATCTTATACTGAGATCCCAGCGCATCACAGTTATCCTCTATGAGCCAGATATCGTGTTTGTCACAAAAAGCCTTAACCGCCCCAAGGTCAAAAGGATTACCGAGCGTGTGGGCTATCATAACGGCCTTGGTCTTTCCTTCGCTGTATGCTTCCTCGAGCATGTTAACATCGATATTGTACTGGGGTATCGTAACATCAACGAACACCGGAACGGCACCGTACTGGATGATTGGTGCTACGGTCGTGGGAAATCCTGCCGCAACGGTTATTACCTCGTCTCCCCTTTTAACTCTTCTGTCTCCGAGCGAAGGTGACGTAAGTGTCATAAATGCCACAAGATTTGCGGACGATCCGGAGTTAACGAGCGAGCAGAACTTAACCCCGATATACTTTGCAAACTCTTTTTCAAATTCAGCCGTGTATCTTCCGGAAGTAAGCCAGAACTCAAGCGATGAATCCACGAGATTAACCATCTCATCGCTGTCATATACTCTTGAGGCGTAAGAGATCCTGTCGCCTTCCTTATATTCTTTCTTAGTGTTATGGAACTCGTTGCAATACTCGGCTACTTCTTCAAGTATCTTTTTTCTTGCCTGTTCCTCGTTCATTCCTTCAAACATGAAATATCCTCTTTCTGATGATATGCTATAATGATTCATGTGTTCGGCCCGATACATATGATCTTGGGCGCAAACATCCGATAATTGTGCTTTTTTGCACTTATATCATTATATATTTAAGAACGGTAAGTGTCAAAAGATATCGACGGTGGAAATAATGAGCGAAAACCCGCAAAAAAACAGGATATTGACCGCATTGTGCGCTGTTGCATCGCTTTGCTTCATGCTTTTTATCTATGCACCCTTTGAACTGTATTTTTCAAACAAGGGTGAGTTCTTTTTTGATGCCTATATGATGGCCGGTCCTTTGCTTGTTCTGTTCTTCGTCTCTACCGTGGCCGGTACATTATTTTTCCTTGTGATATCCAAGGCCAAAGCATACCTTTACCTTATCGCGCTATGTTTTTACGTGTTTATCTGCTCCTATATCCAGGGTAACTACATGGCCGGCAACCTCCCCCATATCAAAGGAGAGATGATAGACTGGAACTCCAACCCCGCCCAGAGGATAAGCTCGATCCTTTTATGGGGCATCATGCTGATCGTTACCGTACTGCTGGTAAAAAAGCTCAAAGAAGAAACCCTTCTTAAGACCGTCAGATATATCTGCACCGGCATTACGCT
>JAIKZO010000057.1 GCA_024682115.1 Lachnospiraceae bacterium | reverse complement strand
ACGGTGTCGCAAGAGCCAGGGAAAAGCGTGAAAGACAAAGAGAGTTATATGAAGAAAAGAGACAGAGAAAAGCGCTGAAGGACGAGGAAAGACGTGCAATCAAAGAAGCAAGGGAAGATGAAAAACTCATCAAGGAAGTCTCCGGTGTGACCACCTATAATTTTGTCTCTAAGGACGAGGTGGAAAGCAATGCAAAAGACCGTGATGATATCCACGAGATAAATCTTACCGATATCGACGAAGAATTTTCAAACAGGATCACGGATGTCAAGATCCACGGTGTCGATCAGACAAAGGATGAAGCGGCGGATTCGCTGCATGAGATAAAACTCGCGGAAATACCGGACGATGAGGAAGATGATTTTGAGATCAAACCCATAAGAAAGGTCGATCCCGAAACCGTAAGGCCGGAACCCGTGATAAGGGGCGTGGAGCCTGAAGACAGGCAGCCCGCACCCGTCAGAAAACGAAGCAGTGTAAAGAGACCTTACAAGATCCCTCCGTTAAATCTCCTTAAAAAGGGAAGCGGGGATAAATCCGGTAATATCGCGGAACTTAAAGCAACCGCAACAAAGCTCGAAGAGGTACTCCAAAGCTTCGGTGTAAAAGTGACTGTTACGGATATTTCCAAAGGCCCTTCCGTTACGAGATACGAGATGATACCGGAGACCGGAGTGAAGGTATCCAAGATCGTCTCGCTCGCTGATGATATAAAGCTTAATCTGGCGGCTGCGGATATACGTATCGAGGCGCCTATCCCCGGCAAAGCCGCGATAGGTATAGAAGTCCCGAATAAGGAAAGTTTACCTGTGCTGTTAAGAGATCTTCTTGAAGCTAAGGAGTTTAAGGATTCGTCTTCTAAGATTTCCTTTGCGGTCGGTAAGGATCTTGCGGGTAAGGTCGTAGTTGCCGATATCGCGAAGATGCCGCATATGCTGATCGCCGGTGCTACAGGTTCGGGTAAATCGGTCTGTATAAATACGCTTATAATCAGTATCCTTTATAAAGCACACCCCGATGAGGTCAAACTCATCATGATCGATCCCAAGGTGGTCGAACTCAGTGTGTATAACAGCATTCCGCATCTGCTCATTCCGGTAGTCACAGATCCGAAGAAAGCATCGGCAGCGCTTGCCTGGGCCGTTACCGAAATGAACGACAGGTATCAGAAATTTGCCGATCTCGGGGTAAGAGACCTCAAGGGCTATAACGAGAAGATAAAGAGTGAAACGGATGAAAACGGCGAACCGTTAAAGCCGATGTACCAGCTGGTCGTTATCGTGGACGAGCTTGCCGACATGATGATGGTCGCAGGAAAGGAAGTCGAAGAATCCATCTGCCGTCTGGCTCAGCTTGCAAGAGCGGCCGGGATACATCTTATCCTGGCGACCCAAAGACCTTCGGTCGATGTCATCACGGGACTCATCAAGGCCAATATGCCTTCGAGAGTTGCTTTTTCGGTTTCTTCCGGAGTTGATTCAAGAACGATACTTGACATGAACGGCGCCGAGAAACTCCTCGGAAAAGGAGACATGCTGTTTTATCCTCAGGGATATACCAAACCTGCCAGGGTTCAGGGGGCGCTCATCACCGATAAGGAAGTATCCGATGTTGTCGATTTCCTGAAGAACCAGCAGCTTGGCAATAACGATGAAGACGATGAGATCAATTCGGTGATCAATTCAAAAATCGATTCCATGACAAACGGCTCAGGCGGTCAGGGAGCATCTTCCGTGACAGGAAGTTCCGATAACGGTAATGTTCCCGATGAATTCTTTATAGAGGCCGGAAGAGTGATTGTAGAATCGGGCAAATGCTCCATCGGTATGCTCCAAAGGAAGTTCAAGATCGGATTTAACAGGGCGGCAAGGATCATGGATGCTCTTTCGGAATATAATGTGGTAGGACCGGATGAAGGGACGAAACCCAGGACGATACTGATGAGTCCCGAGGAGTACGAAAGATTTATCGAGAACTTATAAACAGCAGATTCAAGGGCAGGTGACAAACATGAAAACTGACATTGAGATCGCAACAGAAGCAAAACTGTATCCCATAACCCGGATAGCCGAAGGGCTTGGGATGAGTGAGGATGATATCGAACTTTACGGAAAGTATAAGGCTAAGCTTTCGAACGAATACCTCAAAAGCATCGAGGATAACAAAGAAGGAAAGCTCGTACTCGTAACTGCCATAAATCCGACACCTGCGGGTGAAGGAAAGACTACCACGACGGTGGGCTTAGGCTGTGCGTTCGGCAGGATGGGTAAAAAAGCCATAATAGCATTAAGAGAGCCTTCTTTGGGGCCCTGCTTCGGCGTAAAGGGCGGAGCAGCGGGCGGAGGCTATTCCCAGGTTGTTCCCATGGATGAGATCAACCTCCATTTTACGGGAGATTTTCATGCGATAACTTCCGCAAACAATCTTCTTGCTGCGATAATTGACAATCATATCCATCAGGGAAATGAACTCGGTATCGATACAAGACAGATAATATTCAAAAGATGTCTGGATATGAACGACAGGGCTCTTAGAAACACCGTTGTCGGACTGGGGAACAAGACCGACGGATTTGTAAGGGAAGAGCATTTCGTTATCACCGTAGCGACCGAGATAATGGCTATCCTTTGTCTGGCAAATGATCTTGACGATCTTAAAAAACGGCTGGAAAAGATCATTGTTGCATATACTTTGGACGGAAAACCCGTTACGGCTAAAGATCTTAATGCTGTCGGCGCGATGGCCGCACTCCTTAAGGATGCCGTAAAACCCAATCTCGTACAAACTCTTGAGCACACGCCGGTTCTTATCCACGGAGGTCCTTTTGCCAATATCGCTCACGGATGTAATTCCGTGATCGCAACGAAGACAGGACTAAAACTTGCCGATTACTGCATTACGGAAGCCGGATTCGGAGCTGATCTGGGTGCCGAGAAATTCCTTGATATCAAATGTCCGATGGCCGGTCTTAAACCCGATGTGATCGTACTGGTCGCTACCGTAAGGGCACTTAAGTATAACGGCGGAGTTGCCAAAGAAGATCTTAAAACTCCCGACATGAACGCCTTAAGATCCGGAATATCAAATCTGATAAAGCATATAGGAAATCTTAAGCAGTACGGGGTTCCGCTTGTGGTAACGCTCAACAGATTCGATACGGATTCCGAAGAAGAGATTTCCTTTGTCAGAGAAAAATGTGAGGAACTCGGATGTGAGTTCGCACTTTCCGAGGTTTTTGCCAAGGGAGGCGAAGGCGGTATCGAACTTGCCGAAAAGGTCATCTTCGCGGCGGAAAACAAAGTATCTGAATACAGACCGCTGTATGAACTTTCGGAATCGGTTGAGAATAAGATAAATACCGTTGCAAAGAAGATATACGGAGCATCTTCGGTTACTTTTTCCTCAAAGGCACAAAAGGAACTTAAGCGCATAAAGGAACTCGGTTTCGACGGATTGCCTGTCTGCATGGCAAAGACACAGTATTCTTTGTCCGATGATCCTACGAAACTGGGAGCACCGGAAGGGTTTGAGCTTACCGTAAGAGATATATATGTAAGTGCCGGCGCCGGTTTTGTGGTTGCTCTCACGGGAGATATCATGACAATGCCCGGACTTCCGAAGAAACCTGCGGCTTACAGTATCGATGTGAATGACGAAGGAAAGATAACCGGACTGTTTTAATTTAACCGGCGAATGCCGGAATTAACGATCGGAGAGATTATGGCTAATATAATTGACGGAAAAACGATAAGTGCCCAGATCAAAGAAGAACTTGCGGTAAAAGTAAAGGAGCTTAAGAGCAAAGGCGTGGATATCTGTCTTTGTGTGATACAGGTCGGAAATGATCCGGCTTCTTCGGTATATGTAAAAAACAAGAAAAAGGGATGTGAGCTGGTCGGGATCGATTCGGTATCATACGAGCTCCCTGAAAGTACTACTCAGGAAGAGCTTCTTGAACTGATCGAAAAGCTCAACAACGATGAAAAGATAAACGGGATCCTTGTTCAGCTCCCGCTTCCTTCGCATATCGATGAAAATGCGGTAATAGAAAAGATATCGCCTTTAAAAGATGTGGATGGATTCCACCCCGTTTCTGTCGGTAATCTCTGTATCGGCAGGCCGGGATTTGTTTCATGTACCCCTGCAGGAATAATAGAACTTCTGAAAAGAAGCAATATTGATATCGCCGGTAAGGAATGCGTCGTACTCGGAAGAAGCAATATCGTAGGTAAGCCCATGAGCATACTTATGCTCAGACAGAATGCCACGGTAACCATCGCACACTCAAAAACCGCGGATCTTAAGTCGGTCTGCAAAAGAGCGGATATACTCATTGTGGCGATAGGTAAGAGCAGGTTCATAGATTCCGGATACATAAAGGACGGTGCCGTAGTCATTGATGTAGGGATCAACAGAGACGAGAACAACAAGCTCTGCGGGGATGTTGATTATGATGACGTATTTGACAAATGCTCTTATATCACTCCGGTACCGGGCGGTGTCGGCCCCATGACCATTGCAATGTTGCTGAATAACTGTGTTGATTCGGTCGTATTACAAGGAAAAGCTTAAAATCGATGAAATGTCCAAACTGCGGGTATGAGATGCCCGAAGGACATCTATTATGTGAAAAATGCGGAAATGAGATTAATATCGTTCCCGATTTCGAGATAGATGTGGAAAACAGCATATCCGAAACTCTCTCTACGATAGTTGACGAGATATCACCCGAGGAAAAGGATAAAAGATCCGAAAACGATCCCGGGGAAGAAGTCCTGTCAAAAGAAGAGCGTATCGAAGAGGAATTCTTTAAAGAACCTTCGTTTCTGGTAAACAGAAAACCTACCAGAAAGGTTCTTGCTTTTTTACTGCTCGGATCAGCCGCTTTTGTTGCGCTTGTAGTGGCAGCGGTCCTTTTCGTATATATGAATTATTCCGTTAATTATCTTAAAAGAAAAGCGGACAGTCTTGTTTCCAAAGGGCAATACGACAAAGCCATAAACTATGTTGACAAGGGAATAAAACTCAACGGAAAGGAATCGGGTCTTTTCATCACCAAAGCCAATATCCTTTATGCCAAAGGAGATGTGGACGGAGCCCTCGATATCATTGAAGACTATATAGACAATAAAAATGTGGATACCGATACAAGATCCGATTTTTATTCTCTCTATATAGATATATATGAAAAAGAACAGGATTATTCGCAGATAAACAGAAAGCTCCTTGAGTGTTCCGATGAAAGCATAAAGGAACGATTCGGTGCATATCTGGCGGATGTTCCTTCGTTTTCTATCCCGACCGGAAGTTATGAAGGCGGGACCCCTCTTGAGATAGAATACGGTTCCGGCGGAAATGTATATTACACGACAGACGGGTCCGTTCCGTCCAAAGATCACGGGACTCTGTATTCAGAGCCGATCATACTTGAGAAAGGTGAATACGATGTCAAAGCGGTTTATATAAACGAGTACGGGGTAACCTCGGAAACCGCGGCGTCTTATTATCTTATCGATCTTACAGCTCCGGATGCACCCATAGTCAATCCGGAATCAGGATCATACACATCGCCTTTTACGATCAGTGCTTTTTCAGGCAATGTTAATGACAGGATCTACTATACGACGGACGGGAAAGATCCGGATGAAGAAAACGGGATCCTTTATACAGAACCTTTCAAGGCACCGGTCGGTAACACGAATATGTGCTTTGTTGCGATATCGGAAGACGGAGTCGCTTCGGAAATAGTAAGGCGCAGTTATGATTTCGAACTTAAAGCCAACATGACCGGAGAGGAAGCTGCTCTGTATCTGCTCAATGATCTTTATGTTAAAGGCAAGATAGCCGACAGGATCGGAACGTCATTGGACGGAAAAGGTATTTATTCTTATGAGTATAATTCTCTTGTTGAAATTTCCGGTAGCGGATATTATTATATTTTAGTTGAGTTTTATACGGAAGGTAACTCTAACAAAGCGATGACCGGCTTCATGTATGCGGTCGACCCGTACACTGGTGCGGCGTATTATTTCCTTAATGACGAATCCGGCAAAATGAGTCTTTTGCCGTTTTGATTGGACGAGGAGGATCGAGAATGTATGAGATAATCAAAAAAGAGGAGCTTGTATCGGGCATTTTTCTTATGGTCGTTAAAGCCCCGCGAGTAGCTAAAAATGCTCTACCCGGACAGTTTGTGATCGTCCGTACCGATGAGTGGGCCGAAAGGATACCGCTTACCATCTGCGACTATGATGCTGATCAGGGAACGGTTACCATTGTATTTGCCGCTATCGGTGAAGGTACATATATCATGAGCAAACTTAATGTCGGAGACGGTTTCCGCGATTTTACCGGACCTCTCGGCAGACCCTCGGAGCTTACGGAAGAAGATATCAGTACGCTTAAGGATAAGAAGATACTGTTTGTTGCCGGCGGTGTCGGAACGGCTCCGGTTTATCCGCAGGTCAAGTATCTTAACGCTCTTGGCGTAAAGGCTGATGTTATCATCGGCTTTAAGAATAAGGATTTTGTTATCCTCGAAGATGAATTAAAGGAAGTATCCGGTAATCTTTATGTTACTACCGATGACGGTTCTTACGGAAGAAACGGTATGGTGACAAAGGTTATTTCAGACCTTTATGAAGAAGGAAAAAAATACGATGTTTGTATTGCGATAGGTCCGATGATAATGATGAAGTTCGTCTGCAAACAGACTAAAGAACTTGATCTTCCCACGATAGTTTCATTAAACCCGATCATGGTAGACGGAACGGGTATGTGCGGAGCATGCCGCGTGACCGTAGGCGGTGAAGTAAAATTCGCATGTGTTGACGGACCTGAGTTCGACGGTCATCTGGTCGACTTTGATCAGGCAATGCAGAGACAGACTATATATAAGACCGTTGAGGGTAAGAAGTATCTTGAAGCCAAAGAGGGCAAACTTCATCACGGCGGTTGCGGTAATTGCGGTTAACAGAGGGAGAACATAAAATGGATGTTTTAAAGAAAGTGCCCGTAAGGGAACAGGACCCGAAGGAAAGGGCCAGGAATTTCGAAGAAGTCTGCTACGGATATAACAGCGAAGAAGCGGTCGAGGAAGCATCAAGATGCATCAACTGTCAGAATGCCAAGTGTATCACAGGATGCCCTGTGGCTATAAATATCCCTGCGTTCATAAAAGAGGTCAAGGACGGTGAATTCGAGAAAGCTTATGACATTATTTCGGAGAGCTCATCGCTTCCCGCAGTTTGCGGAAGAGTTTGTCCGCAGGAATCACAGTGTGAAGGAAAATGTATCAGAGGCATTAAAGGCGAGAGCATATCAATAGGAAAGCTTGAAAGATTTGTTGCCGATTATGCGATGAGCAACGGTATCAAACCCAAAAAGAACTGCGAACCTAACGGTAAGAAAGTCGCGGTTATCGGATCGGGCCCTGCCGGACTCACCTGTGCCGGAGATCTTGCCAAGCTCGGATATGATGTGACGATATTTGAAGCACTTCACGAACCCGGCGGGGTTCTGGTTTACGGTATCCCCGAATTTCGTCTTCCCAAGACCAAAGTCGTTGCAAAAGAGATAGAGAATGTAAGGTCGCTCGGAGTTAAGATCGAAACCAACGTGGTTGTGGGTAAAGCGGTCAAGATCGACGAGCTGCTTGAAGATGAAGGCTTCAGTGCGGTATTTATCGGTTCGGGTGCGGGTCTTCCCAAGTTCATGGGTATTCCCGGAGAACAGTCGAACGGAGTATTCTCAGCCAATGAATACCTTACCCGTTCTAATCTCATGAAGGCATTTGACGAAGATTCCGCCACACCCATTATGCGAGGAAAGAAAGTCGCGGTAGTCGGCGGCGGAAACGTTGCAATGGATGCGGCAAGGACCGCATTGAGACTCGGCGCCGAAGTTCATATCGTATACAGAAGATCCGAAGAGGAACTTCCCGCAAGAGTTGAAGAAGTACATCATGCAAAAGAAGAAGGCATAATATTTGATCTTCTTACCAATCCCGTTGAGATCCTTGCCGATGAAAAAGGCTGGGTAAGAGCGATCAGGTGCATAAAGATGGAATTGGGTGAGCCCGATGAATCCGGAAGAAGAAGACCCGTGGAAGTCAAGGGTTCGGAATTCGATATCGAAGTCGATACCGTGATCATGTCACTCGGAACTTCTCCCAATCCGCTTATTTCTTCTACGACCAAAGGACTTGAGGTCAACGGAAGAAAATGTATCGTTGCAACCGAAGAGAACGGACAGACATCCAAAGAGGGTGTTTATGCCGGAGGCGATGCGGTTACGGGAGCTGCTACGGTCATCCTTGCGATGGGTGCCGGAAAGAATGCAGCTAAGGGAATCCACGAATATCTTTCAAAATAATTTGATCTTATGATCATCATCAATGATCGGATAGGTTTTTGTCCTATCCGATTTTTGATATTATCGGATATATACCCCAAAACGACGCTTAAGACAATCTTAAGAATTTACGTACTTGTGACTTAATATTTTAATGTTTTACTGATAATGTAGTTTGGATGAAAGGACGAAAACTATGATCGATATCCTTGTTTGCGATGATGATAAAGAGATCGTTGATGCGATCGAGATCTACCTTTCCAAAGAAGGGTATAACATACTGAAGGCTTATGACGGTATTGAGGCTATAGAAACTCTCAAGAAGAATCCTTCGGTAGCACTGCTCATAATAGACATCATGATGCCCAGGATGGACGGGATCCATGCCACCGTAAAGATAAGGGAAAACAATTCACTTCCGATAATCTTTCTTTCGGCCAAGTCTGAAGATACCGACAAGATACTGGGGCTTAATATGGGAGCGGACGATTATATAACCAAACCTTTCAATCCGCTTGAACTCATAGCGAGAGTGAATTCCGCCATCCGCAGATACACACAGCTCGGGACATTGAATATCGATAACAATGCTGTGTTCAAGAGCGGCGGACTTCTTCTTAACGATGATACCAAAGAAGTCATCGTAGACGGGAAAGATGTTAAACTCACGCCTATCGAGTACAACATCCTTATGTTGCTCGTAAGAAATAAAGGAAAGGTCTTTTCGATAGATCAGATATACGAGAGCATTTGGAACGAAGAAGCTATCGGGGCTGACAATACCGTGGCGGTACATATCCGTCATATCAGGGAAAAGATCGAGATAAACCCCAAAGAGCCCAGATATCTTAAAGTAGTATGGGGTGTCGGTTACAAGATCGAAAATTACGGAGATTAGTTTATGAACAAATTCCTGCACTTTTTACAACACGTCGTTTTTATATGTCTTGCGTTGCTTGTAGTCAATCTGGTCGTATTTAATTTCACGCCGTACAGGACCGCAAAAAATGATTCGAAATATCATTACATCAGTCAGAATGATATCGGTAATACGTTTAAGGATTCCGAGACATTCAATAAGATGTTCGGAATAAGTGTTTCCGATGTCATTGACTACTGCGGAGTCTTACGCAGGATGGAAGATGCGAAAAATAAGAAAGGTTCCCAAAACCTTCTTTCTTCATCTTCTTCGGACGATGAAAAGATTGCAAATGTCTCAAGATACAACGATCTTTTTAATCCCCAAAGGAGCAATATAAGATTTTACGCGGTTGAAAAGAGCGGAACTGTTGTATATACCCAGACCAATCTCGGAAGCGCTTCACTGAGTGCCGACGAACTGAAAAAAAAGCTGCTTGATGAGTGCGACAGATATATCTATTTAGACGCCGCAGGTAAGATATTTGAGACCAATACCCTTATAGAAGAGGATACCGTTTATTCGATCTTCAGGGAATCGCCTTCGGACTATCCCTCGGATACTGTTTTAATGGTTGGTCTGAAGAGAGCGATCAGCGCCCCGGATGAGTATAAGGAAGCCATGACGGCTTTCAATGCGTATACAGTCGGATTCTATTTTAAGGCGGCGGGGCTTGTCGTATGTGCGGTCATCTACGTTTTCCTTCTTGTCGTTCTTACGGTCAGGGAAGGATATATCCGCGGAGAAGACGGCAAAAGACTTGTCAAGGTTTATCCTACCGACAGGATACCGTTTGAGATTAGACTCGTACTTTTATATCCGTTGATCCTTGTGTTTGGATTGTTCTTTGAGACCGGGCTCGGGAGAAGAGCGGGCAGACTGCTTTACGGCCTGTATGTCACCAACATTCTTTATGCCCTGATAATAGTGGCAATACTTGCTCTGACTTTGAGCTTTATCATAGCGTTTTTCTATTACGGTTTCGTGCGAAGGGTAAAAGCGGGGATCTGGTGGAATACCAGCATAACCTGTTTCATAGTAAGAAAGATCGCCAAACTCGTCGACGAGGTACGCGGGAATCTGCCGGTATTCATAAGAACGTGGCTCCCGTATGCGGCATTTGTCCTTTACAATGTCGTGTTTGCTTATCTGATATATAATAGAAGATCGCTCAGGTACAAACTGGTCTTTTCGATCCCGCTCATTGCGGTCGATGTTATCGTCGGATACCTGATATACAGGAGCCTTAAGGAAAGGTCAAAGATCACCGACGTTATAGATAAGATATGCGAAGGCGATATTTCCGCCAAGGCAGATGAAGAAAACGTTCACGGTGAGAACATCGGGTTTGCCAGGGCCGTTAACAGTATCGGGAAGAGCGTGAACGATGCCGTCAATAAATCCATGAAGGATGAGAAGATGAAAACGGATCTTATCACGAACGTTTCACATGATCTGAAGACGCCTTTGACATCGATCATCAATTACGTTGATCTTCTGAAGAAAGAGAACATAAATAATGATACGGCTGTCGGATACATTAACATACTCGATGAGAAATCGCAGAGACTAAAGCAGCTTACCGATGATTTGGTTGAAGCTTCCAAGATCAGTTCGGGAAATATCGTGCTTCAGTATGAAAGACTTAACGTAAAAGCGCTCATAGATCAGATGAATGCGGAATTCTACGATAAATTTGAAGAAAAGCAGCTTTCCGTTGTTACAAATTCGCCTGAGAAAGATGTATATATAAGCGCAGATTCAAGAAGCATGTTCAGGGTTCTTGAGAACCTTATGACAAACATTAACAAATATGCGCTTCCCGGGACAAGGGTTTATACCGATATAACTTCGGTGAACAAAAAGGTTGATATCTGCCTTAAGAATATCTCGGCCAATCCTCTTAACATATCATCATCTGAACTGATGGAAAGATTCGTAAGAGGAGACGAGTCGAGGACGACTGAAGGCTCGGGACTCGGACTTTCGATCGCCAAAAATCTTACCGAAGCGATGGGCGGTACCTTTGATATCCATCTTGATGGGGATTTGTTCAAAGTAACCGTTTCGTTTAAAGAAGCCTAAGATCTCTGTTCGCGGATCTTTTTGGTCCAGCATTTATGGCACATGGCTTTGTAGGAATCATTTCCTCCGATAAAGACCTGTGAACCTTCGGTGATTATGTTTCCGTTTTCATCAAGTCTTGCATTTACCATGGCTTTGGATCCGCATGCACAGATGGTCTTGATCTCGGCAAGGGAATCGGCAAGTTCCATAAGCCTCATGGAACCCGGGAAAAATCTGGTCATAAAATCCGTTCTTAATCCGTAACAGATAACGGGAATATCGTCTTCATCAACGATGAACCGGAGTTCGTCTATCTGTTCGGGAGTAAAAAACTGGGATTCGTCGGATATTATAACATCCACGTGTCCCTGTTTTTTTAACATTTCCTTTATTGAGTCTTCGGGTCTTATAACACAGGCTTTGGCCGAAAGACCGATACGGCTCTTTATAACGTCCGCTCCGTCGCGGTCATCGGTACTGGGCTTGATGAGCCATACTTTCATCCCGAGTTCTTCGTAATTAAATCTTGTGATCAGAGCCTGGGCTGACTTCGAAGAGCCCATCGCACCGTATTTAAAATATAATTTAGCCATATATTGTATCCTCCTTCAAGAGCCTCTCAATATTTTGTGCCCGGTCTTGCTTATTAGATTTTATCATGTTAAAATAAGACAGTCACTAATATTTCGTAAGATAATTTAGGAGGAATACTTATGAAAAAGCTTTTAGCATTAGGTCTGGCTTTGGTCACGGTCCTTTCATGCTGCGCCTGCGCTTCTTCCGGCAACGGTAAGAATTCCGAAGGTTTTAAAGTAGCAATGATCACGGATTACGGTGATATTACCGACCAGTCATTTAACCAGACAACTTACGAAGCCTGCAAGGCATTTTGTGAAGCGAACAAGATCGAATTCACATATTACAAGCCTGCCGGTGATTCAACAGCCGATCGTGTGGCTATGGTCGATACAGCTGTAGCTGACGGGTTCAATGTTATCGTAATGCCCGGTTTCGCTTTTGCCGGTACGATCGTTCAGGCAGCTCCCAACTATAAGGATGTGAAGTTCATCGCACTTGATGTTTCGGAAGGTGATATCCTTGCTGAGGCAGTAGGTGCCGATTATGATTACAATCCCGCTAACTGGAAGCTTTCCGATTATCTTGATATGAGCAATGTATATTGCGCAGTTTATCAGGAAGAACTTTCAGGATTCATGGCAGGATATGCCGCTGTAAGTCTTGGTTATACCGAACTCGGATTCCTTGGCGGTATGGCGGTTCCCGCTGTTATCAGATACGGTTTCGGTTTCGTTCAGGGCGCCGATGCCGCAGCTGCCGCAAAGGGTGCAAATGTTAACATCAAGTATGCATACGGAAACCAGTTCTTCGGAGATGCCGATATCACAGCTGCAATGGATACATGGTATTCAGGCGGTACACAGGTTGTATTTGCCTGCGGCGGCGGAATCTATTCTTCAGCTGCTGAAGCAGCCGCTAAGGTTAACGGTAAGGTCATCGGTGTTGACGTAGACCAGAAGGCTATCATCGACGGAGCTTACGGTGAAGGCATGACTGTTACTTCAGCAATGAAGGGTCTTGCTGCAACCGTTAATTCAGCACTTACAGATGTTGTACTTAACGGAAAGTGGTCTGATTACTCAGGAAAGATCGTTACTCTCGGGCTTGTATCAGGCACGGATCCTTCTTTGAACTACTGCCAGATTCCCGTTGACGGAACTCAGTTTGCTGACGGATTCACAAAGGATGATTACAATAAGCTTGTTGCCGATATGTTTAACGGCGTGATCAAGGTATCAAACGATACTTCAGCTATGCCTGCGACAACAAACGTTACCGTAGACGATCAGGGTAACATTAAATAATCAGTGTATCTTTATAAAGGCGGAGGCATATGCTTCCGCCTTTATTAGATAACAGAGGATTTCGGACATAACCATAAAGCGTTTCAGGGGGACAAAGATGGGGAACGAATATGCCGTAGAAATGCGAAACATCACAAAAAGATTTCCCGGTATCATAGCAAATGACAATATAACGCTCCAGTTAAAAAAAGGAGAGATACACGCACTGCTCGGAGAGAACGGTGCCGGTAAATCCACGCTCATGAGCGTCCTTTTCGGCATGTATGAGCCTGAAGAGGGTGAGATATTCATGAACGGTAATAAGGTTGACATCAAAGATCCCAATGATGCCAATGCATTGGGTATAGGCATGGTGCATCAGCATTTTAAGCTGGTCGAGTGCTTTACCGTGCTGGACAATATCATACTGGGTACCGAACCCGTAAAAAACGGACTGCTGAATAAACAGGAAGCGAAGAAAAAGGTTCTTGAACTTTCGGACAGATATTCGCTCAAAGTCGATCCGGATGCGATCATAGAAAACATCACGGTCGGTATGCAGCAAAGGACGGAGATCCTTAAGATGCTTTACCGGGAGAACGATGTGCTGATATTTGACGAACCAACTGCGGTACTTACTCCGCAGGAGATAGACGAACTCATGGAAATAATGAGAAACCTCAGAAAAGAAGGTAAGTCAATCCTGTTTATCTCACATAAATTGAATGAGATCATGGCCGTAGCCGACAGATGTACCGTCCTTAGAAAAGGAAAGTGCATAGGAACGGTCGATGTTGAAAATACAACCAAAGAAGAACTTTCGAAAATGATGGTCGGACGTGATGTCGAATTCGTTGTGACAAAAGAACCGGCCAAGCCAGGGGAACCTGTCCTCAAAGTGGAAAACATCAGTATCGCCGCTAAACACAAGGGGATAAAAGCTGTAAACAATGTTTCGTTTGAAGTAAGATCCGGTGAGATACTCTGTATTGCGGGTATAGACGGGAACGGGCAGAGCGAACTTGCATACGGCATCTCGGGTATAGAGAAACTCATCGAAGGAAAGCTTTATCTAAACGGAAAAGATATAACTCATGACTCCATCAGGGAAAGGAACATCGGGGGATTGGGACATATCCCGGAAGACAGACATAAATACGGACTCGTTCTCGATTATCCGCTTCACTATAACATGGTCCTTCAAAGGTATTTTGAAAGCGAGTTTACGACAAGATACGGTTTCCTTAAAAAGAAAAACATAAGAGCCTATGCCGAGAGACTGATAAAGGATTATGATGTCAGATCGGGGCAGGGACCCGATACATGGGCCAGATCGATGTCCGGCGGAAACCAGCAAAAGGCGATAATAGCCAGGGAAGTCGACAGAGATCCTTCACTGCTTCTTGCGGTTCAGCCTACCAGAGGACTTGATGTAGGTGCCATAGAGAGTATCCATAAAAAGCTCGTTGAACTGCGTGATAACGGGAAAGCGATACTCCTGATCTCGCTTGAGATGGATGAAGTTATGAGTCTTTCCGACAGGATACTCGTGATGTATGAGGGTAAGATAGTAGGAGAACTCGATCCGAAGGAGACCACACCCGAAGAACTTGGTCTTTATATGTCGGGAGCCAAGAATAATATGAAGGAGGGTGCTTAAGTGAATAAAAGACTAAAATTGATACTTAAAAATCCGGGCTTTCAGTCTTTTCTTGCTTCACTCGTATGCATCGTCCTTGGACTGCTCATCGGATACATCGTGCTTCTTTTCATAAATGCCGAAGGTGCTACGCAGGCTATCCTTATGATCATCAAGAACTTCTTTAAATATCCGAGTGCGGGTGCCGCGATGAAATATTTCGGTTCAACACTTGTTAAGGCTGCACCGCTCCTTATGTGTTCTCTGTCGGTACTGTTTGCCTATAAGACCGGACTTTTCAATATAGGAGCCGCAGGACAGTATGCCCTGGGTGCGGGAATATGCCTTTACTGTGCGTTGGCACTCAGACTTCCGTGGTTTGTCTGCATAGTGTTTGCCATGTGCGGAGGTGCTTTTCTCGGAGTGATATCGGGAATATTAAAATCCCTATGTAACGTGAACGAAGTAATATCCGGGATCATGCTCAACTGGATCTCGCTTTATACCGTTAACACAATGTTGGCGGGAGTCAAAGAAGAGACTTCGCACTATACGATGAACATAAGCAATGTGAATACCGATGCGCTTTTGCCCAAACTGGGGCTCGATAAGCTTTTTACGAATAATCAGTATGTTACATTGGCACTGCCGCTTTCGGTCATAGTCGCGATAATCATAAACATCATCCTTGATAAGACAAAGCTCGGATTTGAGCTTAAGGCAACGGGACTTAATAAGTTTGCGGCCAAATACAGCGGAATGGCTGAAAAGAAGAATACGATCCTCACGCTTGCGATAAGCGGTGCGCTTGCCGCAATGGGAGCCTCTTTGTTCTACCTTACGGGTTATGAACAATGGTCGGTAACTTCTTCCAGCGTACCGGCTATGGGATTTAACGGTATAGCGGCTGCGTTCCTCGGAGGTTTATCACCCATAGGTGCGATATTCTCATCGTTTTTCATTCAGCATATTACCGAGGGAGGAGCTTATGTCGATAAGACAAAATACTGTTCCCAGATATCTGACCTTATATCTTCGATAATCATCTATCTTTGCGGATTTGTTCTTTTCATGAAACAGTTCATGAACAATATGATCAGAAGATCCGAACTTAAGAAGGGAGGTAAGGGATAATGAGCCTGCTTCTTCAATACACACTGTTATATGCTTCCGTTCTGATCCTGGTTGCTCTGGGTGGATGTTTTTCAGAGCATTCGGGTGTCATAAACCTCGGACTTGAAGGAATCATGGTCATAGGTGCCATGGGAGGAGCTCTTGCACTCAAGATGCTCGGCGGATATCCCGTAATTGTCATTCTTATCGTAACCGTTCTTGCGGCTGCGATATGCGGAATGATCTATTCCCTGCTGCTCGCGGTGGCATGTATCAATTTCATGTCGGACCAGACTATCATAGGTACGGCACTTAATATCCTCGGCACGGCACTTGCCACGGTCATCATCAAGGCTATCAACATCGCCGAGAACCCCGATGACGTTTCAAGTAATGTTCAATATATTCAGGGTAAAAAGGCACTTCAGATAAATATCGGTAACTTCCAGCTTAATTATTTCATGATCATCACGCTGGTTTTACTGATCTTATCTTACATAATCCTTTATAAGACCAGATTCGGCCTGAGGCTTATGGCATGCGGAGAACATCCCCAGGCAGCGGATTCGGTCGGTATCAACGTTTACAAGACGAGATATATGGGAGTTTTGATCTCCGGATTTCTGGGAGGTATAGGCGGCATCGCATATATTACCGCCGGAGTTTCCGAATGGAAATTTGAGAACGGAGTTGCGGGATTCGGTTTCCTTGCTCTGGCCGTTATGATCTTCGGACAGTGGAAACCGCAGAGGATAGCCCTTGCAGCATTGCTCTTCGGATGCTTCAGGGCACTGTCAAATGTATATTCGGGTATCTCATTGCTTGCCGGATTAAAGCTCAACTCTACGGCCTATAACATGATGCCTTATATCATATCGCTCATAGTCCTTGCTCTTACGTCAAAGAACTCAAGAGCGCCCAAGGCTGAAGGTGTACCTTACCTGAAGGGCATGAGATGATCGTTTGCCGTCAGGGTTTAGAGATATTGAATTCGTCGAGAAGATTCTCGCGTTTATTGTATATCTCGAGTATGTTACGTATCTTTTCGGTAGGCTCGTAAACGTTTGCCATGGATACGTCATGATTCATAAAGTCAATTATCGTGGCCAGGAACTTAGACATATCGGCTTCCACATAATACGGTCTTTCGAGCAGATCGGGAATCTGGTATGTGAGGTTCGTGGTCACTATCTTATCAAAATAGCCGCGTTCGTATGCATCGTCAAATTTCTTCATTCCGTCCGTAAACAGGCCGAAAGTACAGCATATGTATACTTTTCTCGCGTTCATTTCCTTAAGCTGTCGGGCAGTGTCTATCATACTTCCGCCCGAAGAGATCATGTCATCTATGATGATGACGTCTTTTCCGTCTATATCCTCACCTAAGAATTCATGAGCCACGATGGGGTTCTTGCCGTCGATGATGGTAGAGTAGTCCCTTCTCTTATAGAACATTCCGGTATTTACGCCGAGAACGTTGGCAAAATATACAGCTCTGTCAAGAGCACCTTCATCGGGAGAAATGACTATCATATGATCCTTGTCGATCAGCATGTCTTTTTCGGTCTTAAGAAGAGCCCTTATGAACTGATAAGGAGGAGTGAAGTTATCAAATCCCGTGAGCGGGGCGGCGTTTTGAACCTTCGGGTCATGAGCGTCGATGGTGATAAGATTATCGATACCCATTTCGGATAGTTCTTCGATGGCATAAGCGCAGTCCAGGGACTCGCGTCCGATCCTTTTATGCTGACGTCCTTCATACAGGAACGGCATGATGACATTTATCCTGTGGGCTTTGCCGTTCACGGCGGAGATCACTCGTTTAAGATCCTGGAAGTGGTCATCGGGTGATTTGTGATTTATGAATCCGTTCATCTTGTAGGTAATGCTGTGGTTGCACACATCCACGAGGATATAAAGGTCCTTACCCCTTACGGATTCGTTGATCAGGGCTTTTCCTTCGCCGGTCCCGAACCTGTAACATTTTGTATCCAGTATATAATCGTCCGAAACATATCCCTGGAAAGCGGGATCGTTTTTCGCAACGTTCTTATCGGTCTTTCTGAAACGTACCAGGTGATTGTTTATGTTTTCTCCGAGTTTTGTCGCGGATTCCAGAACGATGAGGTTAAGGGGTGCGACGGGGATAGCGTTTTCAAGATTTGATTTGTTAGCCATGACAGTCCTTTCGGGGATTTTTCCCTAAAATATTTACGTAGTAATTTTAATCTCAGATATTATTCTCAGTCAAGGATTATCCTTTACAACTTACTGTATCAAAGGTAAAATTGATTTTGTATGAGCAAAAAAAGAAAACCCATAGTTGCAATAGTCGGAAGGCCCAATGTCGGGAAGTCCACGCTGTTCAATTCCCTGGCCGGAGCCAAGATCTCAATAGTCAAGGATACGCCCGGGATCACAAGGGACAGGATATATGCCGACTGCAGCTGGCTTGATTACAATTTCACATTGATAGATACCGGAGGTATTGAACCGGATTCAGGAGATATCATACTCTCGCAGATGAGAGAGCAGGCACAGATCGCGATTGATACCGCAGACGTTATACTGTTCATGGTAGACGTTAAACAGGGACTCGTGGACGATGATTCCAAGGTGGCCGATATGTTACGCCGTTCCGGAAGAAACGTCATACTTACCGTAAATAAGGTCGATGATTTCAAAAAATACGAGGCCGATGTTTATGAGTTTTATAACCTGGGAATAGGAGATCCTCATCCGGTTTCATCTTCAAACCAGCTGGGTATTGGAGACCTTCTTGACGAAGTGGTCAAATTCTTCCCGAAAACGGAGGATGATGAGGAAGACGATGATATCACCAGGATAGCCATCATCGGAAAACCCAATGTCGGAAAATCATCCCTTATCAATAAACTCACCGGCGAAAACAGGCTTATCGTATCCGAGATAGCAGGTACCACGAGAGACGCTGTCGATACCAATGTAAGGCACGACGGCAGAGATTATATCTTTATCGATACAGCCGGTCTGAGGCGAAAGAAGAACGTCAAGGAAGACCTTGAAAAATACATGATCGTAAGGACTGTTTCGGCTGTTGAAAGAGCCGATGTTGTGATACTTATGATCGATGCGACGGAGGGTGTTACCGAACAGGATGCCAAGATAGCCGGGATAGCCCATGACAGAGGCAAAGCCGTCATTATCGCCGTTAACAAATGGGATGCCGTTGAAAAGAACGATAAGACCGTTAATGAGTATACGAACAAGATACGTCAGATCCTTTCATTCATGAGTTATGCGCATATAACCTTTATTTCGGCTTTGAGCGGGCAGAGGGTATCCAAGCTTTATGAACTCATAGATACCGTTGCGGCTAATCATGCGATGAGGATACCGACTGGTGTTCTTAACGAGATCATGACCGAGGCAGTTGCAATGCAACAGCCGCCTTCAGACAAGGGAAAGAGGTTAAGACTTTACTATATAACCCAGGCATCCATAAAACCGCCGACATTCGTCATCTTTGTCAACTATAAGGAACTGATGCACTTTTCATATACCCGATATATTGAAAACAGGATAAGGGACAGCTTCGGTTTCGACGGAACACCGCTTAAGTTCATAATCCGTGAAAGAGGTGAAGAAAAATAATGTTCAGACTCATTTGTCTTGTCATAGGATATGCTTTCGGACTGATCCAGACAGCATTCGTAATAGGAAGATTGAACGGTATAGATATCAGGGAACACGGCTCGGGTAACGCCGGTACCACCAATACGATGAGGGTATTGGGGACCAAAGCCGGATTACTCGTATTCCTGGGGGACTGTATCAAATGCGTTGTGGCGGTCCTGGTCTGCCTTGCCATATGCAAG
>JAIKZO010000051.1 GCA_024682115.1 Lachnospiraceae bacterium | reverse complement strand
ACACAGGCAGCTCAGTGATGAGCAGCTCAAGGCAGCGTCTATCGATCCCGGAATGATCAGACTTTCCGTCGGTATCGAGAACGTGGATGATATCATTGAGGACCTTAAGCAGGCACTTGACAAAGTATAAAGGAAACGTATGAAGTCACTTCAGAAAAAGCTCAGTAGATTAATAGCGACCCTGTTCATCATCTCTTCTTTTATCCTTATGCTGACGGCGAGATTAACGAACAGGGATATCATAGACAACGATACGAGCGAGATCATGAGCAGGTCGGCGGATTATTATGCCTGTCAGATAGATGATCTTTTCGATGCTTCCGAGCAGTCCGTCATGTCTATATATAATTACGCCCAGAAAAGGGCAGAGACTTACAGTGATTTCCTTACGGACCGGGAGCAGAGAAATGCATTTACAAAGGATATCGCCGAACTCGGAAAAAGCATAGCCGAAAATACCGAAGGTGCGATGGCGGTGTATTTAAGATACAACCCCGATGATTTCGGTCCGACGGAGGGATTCTGGTACACTATAGATACTTCCGACGGCTCGTGGGTTGAAACGGAGCCTACCGATATGAGCCTTTACGACAGGGATGACCTTGAACATGTCGGATGGTATTACATCCCCGTAGAGTCGGGACAGGCCATGTGGATGGCACCGTATTTTAACAAGAATCTCGGTATTGAGATGATATCCTATATAATCCCGTATTTTAAGGACGGTTATACGGTTGGTATAATCGGAATGGATATAAGCCTTGATGTTTTAAGAAAGGCTGTTTCGGATATCTCGGTATACGCAGGCGGCAGCGCATATCTCCTCACTGCAGAAGGCGATGTGATCTATCATGTAAACCATAAGAACGGTGCTTCTTTCGATGAGATCTCCGCAGAAGAACAGGAGCAGATAAAACGTCTTTTAAGCAACGAAAGGGACAATGCGTTCTGGTTCAGGCCCGCGCGCAGGACCGCACCGGAAAAGTCGGTCTTAAAAGAATTAAAGAACGGAATGATCCTGGGTGTTGGCGCATCAAGGAGAAGTATAGCGATCCCTCAGATCAGGCTTGCAAGGAGGATGCTCCTCACGGCGATCCTTATCGTCGTCGTCGCTACGCTCATCTGTCTTTTATGGGTAAAGTCGATAGTCAGGCCGTTAAATAAGATGACGGATATAGCCGACAGATATGCCGAAGGTGACTACAGCGAGAAGATGAGTGTCGAAAGCAACGATGAGATAGGAAGGCTTTCAAAGAGTCTTCAGGCCATGTCCGAATCGCTGACAAACCAGATAGAGATCGCGGATTCGGCAAACAGGGCGAAATCCGAATTCCTTTCGAATATGTCGCATGAGATAAGGACTCCCATAAATGCCGTACTCGGCATGAATGAAATGATTCAGAGAGAGTCTGATGACGAAAAGATCCTTCTTTATTCGTCCAATATAAAGACAGCAGGAAATACGCTGCTCGGACTTATCAACGACATCCTTGATTTTTCAAAGATAGAAGCGGGTAAGATAGAGATACTGCCGGTTGAGTATGATCTTTCGTCCGTAGTAAACGATCTTGTCAACATGGTAAGGAGCCGTGCGGACGATAAGGGATTAAAGCTTGAACTCGATATAGATAAGGATATCCCGAGACTGCTCTTCGGTGATGAGGTCCGCATAAAGCAGATCATCACGAACATACTTACGAATGCCGTGAAATATACCGAAAAGGGTACGGTCTGTTTTAAAGTCGGATTTGACAGGATAAAGGATGATCCCGAGGCAGTGATGCTCAAAGTTGCGGTCAAGGATACCGGTATCGGAATGCGTAAGGAGGACATGGATAAACTGTTCTCGGAATTCGTACGCATCGAAGAAAAGCGTAACCGCAATATAGAAGGTACGGGACTCGGAATGGCCATAACCAGGAGCCTTCTTGATAAGATGGGTTCTTCCCTTCAGGTCGAGAGCGTTTACGGAGTCGGATCGGAATTTTCTTTTGAACTTAGACAGAAGGTCGTTAAATGGGAACCCATGGGTGATTTCGAGACCACCTTTGAAGCGGCTTCCGGCGAAAGAAAAGTCTATAAGAGCAGGTTTACCGCTCCTTCCGCAAGAGTGCTCGTTGTCGATGACAATACGACAAACCTTCTCGTGTTTGAGAGCCTTATCAAGCAGACACACGTTAAGGTCGACAGTGTCCTCAGCGGAGATGAGTGCATAAGCCTTTCGGGAGATGTCAAATATGACATGATATTCCTCGATCATATGATGCCGGGCAAGGATGGTGTCGAAACGCTGCTTGAGATGAAGGCTATGAAGCATTCTCCGAACGTGGATACCCCGGTGATCTGCCTTACGGCAAATGCGATTTCGGGCGCACGCGAAGAGTACTTAAAGGACGGCTTTGACGATTATCTTACGAAGCCTATAGATCCGGACCGCCTTGAGAAGATGATGCTCGAATATCTTCCCAAATATAAGATTGAGAAGGGGGACGGCATGAGTGAAAATGCAGCAGGTAAAAAAGGCATCGAAGCTTTAAGGGGATCCGGACTCATTGACGTGAATGCGGGACTTAAATGCCTTCAGGAAGAAGAGATATATATTGCGGTCCTTGAGGAGTTTTATTCGACCATAGATAAGTATACGGAAGATCTTAATGCTTCCGTTGAAAGCGGCGACTTCGGCAATTACATGATACTTGCCCACGCATTAAAGAGCAGTTCGCTTTCGATCGGTGCCCTGGACTTTTCACAGAAAGCCAAGACTTTGGAAGAAGCCGGAGTCAGGGGCGACGGAGATTATATAAAAGAGAATAACGAAGCTTTCATAAAGGATCTTGGAGCCTTAAAGGACCTTATCGGGAAGGCTCTGTAAATATATTTAAGGAGTTTATAAATGAGCGGAAAGAACCATGTGACAAACACCGTCAAGAGCGGAATAACATTCGGAAGCGCTCTTGCGATGGTTATAAGTTACACCAACTGGCATTCGATAGGATGGGCGATCCTTCACGGACTGTTCAGCTGGGGATATGTCATTTATTTCATAATCGTGCATTGATCATCGAAAAGGGGGGATTTCGGTATGAGACTTGGCACATCATCGCCGCTTCGGCACGAATCGCCGCAGGACTGGGCCGACAATCAGGTAAGGCTCGGATGTTCTGCGGTTGTTTTTCCCGTACAGAGCAACGAACCGGAAGAGAAGATCATCGCTTATAAGGAGGCTGCAGAAAAGGCAGGGCTTCTTATCGCGGAGGTCGGGATATGGAGGAATGCGCTTGCCGCGGATACTTCGGAAAGAAAAGCCAATACCGACTACTGTGTCGAACAGTTAAGGCTTGCGGATTTTCTCAACGCAAGATGCGCAGTGAATGTTGCGGGCGCCTTAGGGCCCATATGGGACGGGGGATATAAGGAGAATTTTTCGTCCGATGCGTGGAAAAAGACCGTTTCAATGGTCAGGGAGATCATAGACAGGGCCGATGTGAAGAACACGTATTTTACGCTCGAGCCGATGCCATGGATGGTACCTACGGGCCCGGATGATTACTTAAGACTCATCGAAGATGTGGACAGGGACCGCTTTGCCGTCCACATGGATATAATAAATATGATCAATTCCGCCGACAGGTATTTTCATGCGGACGAATTCGTCGAAGAATGTGCGGATAAGCTCGGAAACAGGATAAGGAGTTGCCACATAAAGGACGTTCATCTGGACGGACGTTATACGATAAGGCTTGAAGAGTGCGGGCCGGGTGCGGGTGAATTCCCGCTGAGGCATTATGTATCGGCTATGGATGCCATAGATCCGGATATGCCGGTCATACTCGAACATCTTAACACCGACGAAGAATACTTAAAGTACATGGGATATCTGAAGGAGGAGCTTAATGGGTTATACAAGATCATCTGATGCAAATGAGATAACTGAAAGATATATGGATTCCATCCTGATAGAGCAAAGGCTCATCGATTCCGTTACGGCCGATCTTACGACGGAATTTTTCGGGGAGACTTTCTCGATGCCAGTTATGACGCCGGCTTTTTCGCATCTCGGCAATTATAACGGCAGAGAACATAACGGCCTTGAAGAATATTCGATGGCTTCTCAGGAGTGCAATATACTCAATTTTTGCGGTATGATGGAAAACGATATGTTCCAAAAGATCGCGGATACGGGAGCCAAAACCGTAAGGATCGTAAAGCCTTATGCCGATAACGACAAGGTCCGTGACCAGTTTGCTTTCGCCGAGGAAGCGGGAGCGTTCGGTATCGGAATGGATATCGATCATATCTTCGGAGAGAACGGATATGATGTCGTACTGGGTGAAGAAATGACGGCACAGACATTCGAACTTTTAAGATCATATGTTGAATCAACGAAGCTTCCTTTTGTGGTAAAGGGAGTCTTAAGTGTTTCAGATGCGCTAAAGTGCGCCGAGATCGGTGCAAAGGCGATAATAGTGAGCCATCATCACGGAAGGCTGCCTTATGCGGCTCCCCCTATGATGGTACTTCCGAAGATAAAGGAAGCCCTTAAGGGAAAAGAAGTAAAGATAATTGTGGATTGCTCTATCGCGAGCGGAGCCGATGTATATAAGGCCCTTGCTCTGGGCGCCGATGCAGCCGCAGTCGGAAGATCGATGATGCCTCATCTTGAAAAAGACGGAAAAGACGGAGTAAAATGGTTCCTTGGCGAGATAGGAAAAGAACTGCGTTTCATCATGAGTTCGACCGGATTTGCGAAGGTATCGGATATCGACGATTCGGCGATCTGCTTCATGCGATGAGTTACACGATGAGGTTTTTAAAATGCTTTATATAATGCGGCACGGAAGGACCGACTGGAACGAAAGACATAAACTTCAGGGACGAACCGATATCCCGCTTAATGATCTGGGCAGACAGATGGCCCGGGAGGCCGGAGAAGAATACAGGGATGTACATTTTGATGTATGCTACTGCTCACCGCTCGTAAGAGCAAAGGAGACCGCCGAGTTAGTCCTGTCCGGAAGGGATGTTCCGATAATAACCGATGATCGGCTCGTCGAGATGGGCTTCGGGGTATTTGAAGGAATAGAGAACAGCTTTAAAATACCGGATTGTCCGATCAACGTGGTCTTTCAGGCACCTGAGAAATATACGGTCCCGGTGGAGGGCGGAGAGAGCCTTGACGAGCTCTTTGGAAGGACCGGAGAGTTCCTGCGTGAAGTCGTGGAACCTGAACTTGAAAAAGGAAAAGATGTCCTTATCATCGGACACGGAGCAATGAATTCGAGCATTGTCTGTCAGGTAAAAGAACTTCCGGTCAGCAACTTCCTGCATACCGGACTCGACAGCTGCAAGCTTATGAGACTTAAGTGACCTTCGGTTGCTTAAGTCTTTTTTGATCTGCTGAATTTGGCATTTACAAAATCGAACATATGTTCTATAATCACATATACCGAGGGGTATATGCGATGAAAGCGGATGTTAAGGCAGTGGATGTCATATGCCAGCATTCCCGCGACGGAACGGTGAGTCCGATAAGGATCCGTGTCGTAGACGACGACGGTGAATACCAGACCTATACGATCAAGGGTTTTACGGATGTGTCCCACCGCGGAACCAGGGAGATGCCTGACGGAGTGTTCGTTACGGACAGGACTCTGGTCTTTGAGTGCAATATTATGACATTCGGCAGACAAAAAATGATAAGACTGTATTATGAACCGTCATGTACAATATGGAAGATGACGGTTTAAACCGCAGGGCAGATAAAAGGAGGATACATGGATAAAGGACTTAAGTATCTTATAGTCGGAACCGGAGGTACCGGCGGAGCTGTAGGTGCATATATGGCCCGGGCCGGGTTTGATGTTTCTTTCATTGCGAGGGGCGGACACCTTAAGGCGATAAAGGACAAAGGATTAAGAGTCATCAGACCGAACGATGAATTCACGGTAAACCCCGTGAAAGCTTACGATGCGGACAGCTATGAGGAAAAGCCCGATGTCATATTCGTCTGCGTAAAGGGGTATTCGGTGGAAGGCATTTTACCCTTACTTAAGAGGATATCGGATGAAAACACGGTGATCATTCCGATACTCAACATATTCGGTACGGGCGGAAGCCTTGCGAAGCATTTTTCGGGGCCTTTGGTCACGGACGGATGCATATATGTCGCTTCGCAGATAGAAGCACCGGGCTGTATCAGGATGAACGGCGATATACTCCGCGTTGTCTTCGGGGTGCGTAAAAAAGAAGAGTACAGGGAAATACTAAAAGATATAGAAAATGACCTTAAGGAAAGCGGTATTGACGGGATCCTTTCGGATAATATCGCAAGGGATGCTCTGCTTAAGTTTTCATATGTTTCACCTCAGGGTGCCTGCGGACTGTTCTATGATGTTCCCGCAGGAGGGATACAGAAGCCGGGTGAGATAAGGGACTGTTTCATAACTCTGATAAAAGAGATCGATGCCCTGGCAGACGCCATGGATATACATTTTGAGGAGGATATAGTAAGCAGGAACCTTAATATTCTAGATGCTCTTTCCGAAAAGACCACGACATCACTTCAAAGGGATGTGGCAGCAGGCCGTGATTCCGAGATAGACGGTCTGATATACGAGGTGGTCCGACTGGGCAATGAGTACGGGGTTCCGGTGCCCGAATACGAAAAGATCGCAAGCGAACTTAAAAAGAGGCAGCAAGGATAAGGGGGAAAAGAAATGAAAATGTTAAATGTGGTAAACGGACCGCAGAACGTATCGAGGATCATACTGGGATGCATGAGGATGCCCGCACTTGATACGAACGCAGCCGCGAACATGATCAAAAGCGCATATGAGATGGGAATCAATTTTTTCGATCATGCCACCTGCTACGGGGACGGAGAGGCCGAGGAGCGCTTCGGTGAAGCTTTTGCCCTGACCGGATTAAAAAGAGAAGACGTCGTTATACAGAGCAAGTGCGGTCTCCATTTTGACAGAAAGGAATTCGACTGGAGCAGGGATGATATCTTAAAGAGCGCGGAAGATAGCCTTACAAGATTAAAGACGGATCATCTCGATGTATTGCTCCTTCACCGTCCGGATCTTATCTTCGATCCCGAGGAAGTCGCTGAAGCTTTCGACAGACTATATTCCGAAGGCAAAGTGAAATACTTCGGTGTGAGCAACGTATCACCCGGACAGCTTGAGCTTCTAAAAAAATATGTAAAGCAGCCGCTCGTATTTAACCAGCTTCAGTTCTCGCTCGACCAGACACAGCTTATAGACAGCGCATTATACCTTAACAATCTTACTACGGACCGTTCGACCGACAGGGATAACGGCGTCCTGGATTACTGCCGTCTTAACGACATCACGATCCAGGCATGGTCACCGCTTCAGATAGGAATGTTCAAGGGATGTTTTGTCGATCATCCTGACTATCCCGAACTCAATTCGACACTTGCAAAGATCGGAGAAAAGTACGGAGTGGGAAAGAGCGCCGTGGCGATCGCATGGATACTGAGGCACCCGGCTAAGATGCAGGCTATAGCAGGCACGATGAACCCGGAGCACCTTAAGGATATATGCGATGCTTCCAAAGTCGACCTTACTCATAACGAGTGGTATGAACTTTATCTTTCATCCGGCAAGTTCCTTCCGTAGGAACATCCGGGGGGCAGGGTTGTTGATACCCTGCCCTTTTGCTATAATATATTGTTAGGGGTTATGATAACGATTAGATCAGGTTTTGTTTATCGAGGAGAAACAAATGATCAGATGGTTTTTCAACGCCAAGACCCGTTTGGAGGAATATATATATGACCAGTCCATCGATGTAAAGGACAGGTCGTTCATAGTATTTTCGGGTTCGGTCCTTGTGGCGCTTTTCCTGGCTATACCCGCCGGACTGATCATGCATGAGCCGATGGAAGCAACGGTATCCACGCTGATCGGTGCGATCTTTTTCTTGGTATTCATGATCATTGCCTATAAGATGGATCTGATCAAAAAGGCTAAGATCATTCTTTCCATTGTTGTCGTATTTGTTTTTCTCCCTGTCATGTTCTTTACGAACGGAGGAGTGCTCGGCGGTACACCGGTCTGGCTTCTTCTCGGTACGATATATATAGCGCTCATCCTGGACGGTGCTCTTAAGATCGTCATGCTGGTATTCAACGGGATCGTCATCACGGCATGCTGGATCGTGGGATATCTTTATCCGGGCGGAGTTGAAGAATATTCAAGAGGCGGGAACTACTTTGATACGTGGGCCGCTCTTTTTATAGTCGGCGGAGTCGTGTACACGCTGTTCTCATTCCAGAATGCTCTGGTCAAAAAAGATGAGGAGCGTAAGAATGTTCACAGGCTGTTCGAGCAGACCGCGGTGGCTCTGGTAAACGCGATAGATGCAAAAGACAAATATACTCACGGTCATTCGTCACGTGTTGCCGAATATTCAAAGCGCATCGCAGAACACAGCGGAATGAGCCCGGAAGAGTGCAACGAGATATATTATGTGGCACTTTTGCATGATGTAGGTAAGATCGGTATTCCGGAACATATTATCAATAAAGAAGGAAAACTTTCCGACGAAGAATATGAAGTCATTAAGCAGCATCCCGTGCTTGGTGCCCAGATACTTCACAGCATAACGGAGTATCCGAGGCTCAGTCTGGGTGCTTTTTACCATCATGAGAGATATGACGGCAAAGGATATCCGACCGGACTTAAAGGAAAAGATATCCCGGCTATCGCACGTATCATATCGGTGGCCGATGCCTATGATGCGATGACTTCAAAGAGAAGTTACAGAGAAGCGATCCCCCAGCAGACCGTGCGTGAGGAGATCGTTAAGGGAATGGGAACGCAGTTCGATCCGGAATATGCCAAGATCATGCAGCATCTTATCGATCTTGATTCAGAATATATGATGAAAGAGATGGATGAGATCAAGGAGTTGGCCGGTAAAAACGGTCTGGTCTGTGACAGGTTCAGGGATGAAGTATCCGAAGGGATACTGATGAACCGCAACATAAAGCATATCAGTTTCAGATGCTCTCCGATAGGAAAAGGTCCGAACACGGGACTTCCCGCCATAATCCTTTTTGATTCGCTCGACGGACGTATACATGATACCGAAAGGGAGATAAAGGATCTTTGCTATTTTGAGTATGCCGAGATATGGTTCTACGGACGTACCATGTGCAAGGGCGCAAGAAAGATAAAGAGTGAAGAGGGAAGAAGCCCGAGGGCAGGTTATTCTGCCAAAGCAGCAAAGGGTTATACCGAATACGATATCGAAGCCGTTAAGTGCAAGGATCATATCCAGATAAAGATAGACGACGGAATAAAGCTTACAACGCTCATCGTTGCGCTTCCCGACAGTTCAAGATATGCATATATCGGACTTGCCGGTGAAAAATGTAATATATATGATGTATCCATTTCCCAGGATGAAGATGAGATCACGGAAGGCTATATCCCGAGGATCGCAGAGGAGATAAGTTATATAAACGTACCTGCGGGAGATGTCCCGAACGTGCAGATAGACGGATACAGGACCGATTCTACGGAGGGAATCCCCGTTACGGACGGAATGAAGATAGTATTCCATTCAAAGAGCCTTCCGACCGCACGTCTGGTATGGCACTGCGCATTCCTCGATGTATTCTATTCCGAGGATAAAAAGCCCAACGGACCGGGTTATATGGAATATGCCCTTCTTAGACTTGACGGAGAAAACTGGGAAGCTCAGGGAACCGCGGAGAACAGGCTCATCATAAATAAGGGCGAAGAATTTACGGATTGGGAAGACTGGAAAAAGATGAACAAGGAAGGTTTCGAGTGTACGATCTCGTTCAAAAGAGAGGGCGATACGATCACGACCTATACCGAAAACATGGGCATCAGCATAAAGATCACAACAAAGATCCTGAAGCAGGCCGAGGATGTTTATGTGGCGCTTTCGGGTGACCAGGTAGCACTTACGAATATAAGGATCATAAGATAAGAATCGATTACAATGCAAATATGTGAAGAAGAAAGCCATGAGCGTGTCTCATGGCTTTTTACGTTACAAACCGCATAAACACAGGGCTTTCGGAAGACGGCCCATCCTTCCAGGAATAAAAAATCGACTAACAGTCGAAAAAATTGTTGACACGGGACCCGGAAGACATTATACTTAAAACCGACCGATAGTCGAAAAACAAAATACAGAGGCTTTGAGATGAAAAAAGGTGAAAAAAGAAAACAGGATCTATTAAAGATCGCATATAACATGTTCCTTACACGCGGATACGAGAATACAAGCGTGGACGAGATCATCGCCGAGGCCGGCATCGCCAAGGGTACCTATTACTATTATTTCAAGAGCAAGGAAGAGATGCTCGAGGAAGTGATAGGCATGATGCTGGAGAGTGAGGCCGAAGTCGCAAGGCAGATAGTCGGATCCGACATGAGCATACCGCAAAAGATCGTCGGGATAATCACTTCGCTCAGACCTGCAGAAGAGGAACGCCCTATTGAGAATGCTCTCATGCAGCCCGAGAACGTGATAATGCATGCGAAGATCAAGCAAAAGCTCGTGAAGATTGTTGTTCCCATCCTGTCCGAAGTCGTGGAAGAGGGGATAAAGGAAGGGATCTTTCAGTGCGAAGATATACCGGAACGGGTAAGGATGCTCCTTATGATGAGCAATGAACTGTTTGACGAAGCAGATTTCAGCGAGAGCGATATAAGGGTTTTCATCGATATGACGGAGAAACTGTTGGGAGCAAAACCCGGGACCATGGGATTTATAAGTGCCTTGATAAGCAGGGGTGGTACGGAATGAAGGAAAAGAGTAATTTCAAAAAATTCCTGCTCCTTTGGACCGGCGAACTCATTTCATCCGTAGGCGGAGGCCTTACGAGCTTCGGACTCGGAGTATATGTCTTCGAAAAGACGGGAAGCGCCGCGAGTATGGCTCTTGTAACACTGCTCGGTTTTCTTCCGACACTGCTCCTTAGTGTTCCGGCGGGTGCCCTGGCGGACCGGTATGACAGAAGGCTCCTTATGATGATAGGAGACGGATGCTCGGCCCTCGGGATAATATACATATTCATCTGCATGATGGGCAAAGGAGCAACGCTTGCGCAGATCTGTATCGGGGTTTTTATAAGCGCAGTCTTTTCGGCGCTTTTGGAACCGGCATTCAGGGCTACGATAACGGATCTCCTTACTAAGGATGAATACTCAAAGGCAAGCGGTCTTGTATCGCTCGCGGGAAGCGCCAGATATCTCTTTTCTCCGGTGATCGCAGGATTTTTGCTTGCGGTAAGTGATGTTAAGCTTTTGCTCATCATAGACATAGCGACCTTTTTCCTTACGGTGATAAGTACCGCGATAGTGAGAAAAGGACTCGGCACAAAAGTATCGGAGAAAAAGGAAGCCCTGCTTAAGAGCATCAAAGAAGGATGGAAGGTCCTTAGTGATAAAAAAGGAGTTCTTCTTCTCGTGCTGGTATCATCCGGGATAACGCTCTTTATGGGAATGTTCCAGATACTGGCAGAGCCCATGATACTTTCCTTTTCGGATGCGGGAACCCTGGGGGTTGCGGAAACGGTATGTGCGACCGGGATGCTCGCATCGGGCATCATCCTCGGGATAAAAGGACTGAAGGGCCACTATGTAAGAACGCTTGGTTTTTCGCTCGCACTGGCAGGACTTTTCATGCTGGGCTTCGGAGTTACCGAAAAGATCATACTGATCTGCATCTTCGGATTCCTGTTCTTTTCGGCACTTCCGTTTGCGAATAACTGCCTTGACTATCTTATGAGGACAAATGTCCCCGATGAAGTCCAGGGAAGGGCCTGGGGAATGATAGGGTTCCTTTCGCAGCTCGGCTACGTTGTGGCTTATGCGGTGTCGGGCACGGCGGCGGATATGATAGGAAAGATAAGCGGACGCGGAGTGGGAAAAGGATCCGCAACGGTGATAATGATAGCGGGGATCTGCATGGCAGTGACCGCTTTGATGATAATGTTACCCAAAAGCATTAATGAACTTGAAAACACATAAAGATCGGAGAAAAAACGATGAAAACGAATGAAACGAAGAAATACAGATACAGACCGGTGCTCTTCTTTGCGCTGGCATATCTCTTTACATGGATATTCTGGATACCGGCGATATTCATATCCGAAAATGCCGCGGCCGGCCTTATGCTAATAGGTCTGCTCGCACCCGGAGTCGTATCGACGGTATTCGTAATGGTATCGGGATCGGATGCATTGAAAAAGGACCTTAAGGATAAGATAGTAGGTTTTTATAAGGTAAAATGGCTCAATGTCCTTTGGGCGGTAGTGGTCTTCGCCCTCGTTATCGTTGCCTCTATTCTTTTATCGACTCTTTTCGGACAGTCGCTTGACCAGTTCGCGTTCACAGAGGACTTTTCGTTCACGGGTGTCGGCATAAGCAGTGCGTTGATAACCATCACTCTTGCATCTATAATAGAAGAGGTCGGATGGAAAGGATATTGCGAAGACTCGATCGGAGAATACATGAACTGGTTCTGGGAGTCGATGATCTTCGGCGTGCTGTGGTCCTTCTGGCATTTCCCGCTCATATTCATACAGGGAACATACCAGGCCGGACTTATGGTCAATCCGCTTTATGTGATAAACTTTTTCGTGAGCGGTATCCCGATGGGTTTTGTCATAACCTGGGTATACCTAGTAAGCGATCGATCGATACTTGCATGCATGATATTCCATCTTTTTGTTAACTTCATGCAGGAAAAGATAGCGATGACACCCGAGACTAAATGCGTGGAGACACTGGTCATCACTGCAGTCACGGTGATCATAGTCATAATAAAAAAAGATATGTTCTTCGAAACACGACATGTCGGAAGACTGCTCGGAGATGTTTCGGATGAGAAGGTAGAATGAAGCTAGATATCCAGAAGATAACCGAAGGAGAAGAATCCGTAGTCATCCGCTATAAGGATCCGAATCCGTCGATAGAGCGTGTGATCGGTATATTAAGGGACGATAAAGGCCGTATCTGGGGAAAGGTCGATGATCGTAACATCTGTATAAACGCCGACGAGATCCTTTATCTTGAATCGGTAGATGACAGGGTCTTTGCTTACACCGAAGATCAGGTCTTAAGGATCGACAGTTCACTTAATGCGTTCATGATAGAGACCGGCGACGAGATCTTTTTCAGATGCAGCAAATCCATGGTGATAAACGTTAACAGAGTCGTATCGCTAAAGAGCCTTTCATCGAACCGCATAGATGCGATGATGGAGGGCGGAGAGCACATCATAATTTCGCGAAGATACGCATCGGAGTTCCGGAAACTGCTGAAAGGAGGAAGATAGATGAAAAAAGACGGTAAGCTTACCCTTTGGGAAAGATATCTTACAAACGAGATCGGAATAGAGTTCAAAGCCTGCCTTTACTTTTTCGCGCTTCTTTTCTTCTACTGCATGTACAGGCTCATAACGGGCTCGTCCGATGCAAAGATAATCCATATGGCCGAGATGATCTTTACCTGCTACTTCATGGGTTATATTCAGATGCTCGTATTCTGGAATTTTGACGAAGCCGATAAACTCGGGATAAAAGAATGCGTTGGAATGGTCGTTTGTACGGCGCTCTACAGTATCGTTTCGTATTTCGGAGGATGGTTTGAAAAGAGCATAAAGGTCACTTTGATCATGGCCGTCTACCTCCTTTTTACATATGTCTGCGTATTCCTTATCTACAGGTCAAAGCGGCATATAGATGATAAAAAGCTTAACGAAGAACTGAAGGTTTTTCAGAGCGAACACAAAAAAAGTGAATGATATCGGCAAAATAGTGCATCTTACGGGAACAGATATTGTTCCCGTTTTTTTTGTGTGTTATGTTCCTCTTGTAAGCAGTAAATGTACGGCGGACAAAACGGAGGAATGTTTTATGGCAAATGTGATTGAGATACGGAATCTTACAAAGAGCTACGGAAAGAACAGGGGTGTGATCGACGTATCGCTTGATGTTAAAGAAGGGGACATCTTCGGATTCATAGGACCGAACGGTGCCGGCAAGTCGACAACGATCCGCTCGATGCTCGGCTTCCTTAAATTCAACACGGGAAGCATTAAGATACTCGGGATGGACAGCGTTAAGGATCATGAAAAGATACTTGAGAACGTCGGTTATATGCCTTCGGAAGCATGGTTCTACGGTTCGATGAAAGTTACCGATGTCATAAAATATGCCGCGGATGTGCGCGGGCTCGACTGCACCGGGGAAGCGGAGAAGATCTGCGAAAGGTTAAAAGTCAACAGGGATAAGAGGATAAAGGAATTATCGCTCGGAAACCGCAAAAAGGTAAGTATAGTCTGTGCGATGCAGCACCGGCCGAAACTCTTTATCTTTGACGAACCGACGAGCGGCCTTGATCCCCTCGTACAAAGAAGCTTTTTCGAGCTGATAAACGAATATGTCGATGCCGGCGCGACCTGCCTTCTTTCGACACATGTGCTCTCGGAGGTCAATAAGTACTGCAGGAGCGCTGCGATAATGAGGGAAGGAAGGCTCACGATGCTTGATACACCAAATATAGATGATGATACATTCTTAAGTTTTTACGAGGACGAGGAGGAAGCATGAGAACAATATTCACAAAAGAAATGAAACTGAATATCAAAAGTCTTCTTATATGGAGCCTTGCCGTCGGCGGACTCGGCCTTATATGCGTGCTGATGTACCGGAGCATGGAAGGCGATGTAAAGGAAATGGCGGATGCTTTTTCCAACATGGGAGCATTTTCGGATGCGTTCGGAATGAGCACGTTAAGTATCGCTACGCTTAAAGGATTCTTTGCGACCGAAGTCGGGACCGTGCACGGCCTCGGCAGCGGGATGTTCGCAGCGCTTATAGCGATAGGGATCCTTTCAAAGGAAGAAGAAGGACATACGGGAGAGTTCCTTTTCTCACTGCCCGTTTCAAGGACAAAGGTCATCGCTGCAAAGGGCTTAAGCGTACTTATCGCGCTCATCGTTTTCACGGTAATATGCGGAGTGCTTTATCTTATCGGAGTTAAGATGCTCGGTGAGACGATACCCGGCGATGAGTTTATGAGGTTCATGGCAAGCCAGTTCCTTATGAACCTTGAGGTTGCTTCGATCTGCTTTGCGATATCATCGCTCTCGGGAAAAAACCGCATCGGACTCGGCATAGGGACCGCGATGGTACTTTACTTTTACGACGTTGTCGGAAGAGTTGTCCCGGATCTTAAGGATTATCTGTTCTTCGGACCGTATTCCTACGCAAACGCTTCCGAGATATTCTCGGGTGCCGAAGCGGATGCCAAAGCCTTAGCGGTCGGAGTGATCGTCATATTTGCCGGGATAGCGGGCGCTTTCTGGCAATATAACAGAAGAGACCTGGCCGGTTAAATACTTTTTTGCAGGCTGCGGGGGGCGAAAGCCCCCTTTTTTATTGTTCCGGAATCTTTTTTGCAACTTGTACATGACAAAATGCAACTTGTGCATATTTGGCAGCAAAGCTCTTTTTGACCTGTTATAGTCACATTATCAACTAAAGACAAGGAGATTACAGGTTATGAAAAAGAACAGATTAAAGAAGGCATTGGTCATTACGGTTTGCGTTATCGCAGTACTCATCCTCGGGGGATCTATAGCGATCGGAGGACTTATCTCAAATAAGATCCTCAACCAGAACGAAGGAAAAGATACATCGGGTAACAGCGTTAAACAGCTTGAAGTCTGGGGATATGACCTTGATGCTTTTAACGATACATACAGCGGCACCGAGATAGAAGCAAAAGCCGCAGACGGCAATACGGTTCCCGCAACATTCTTTGATAACGGAAGCGACAGGTGCGTGATACTCGTTCACGGAGCAGGCGGCGACAGGGTTTGTACCTATCCTCTTGCAGAAGAGTATCTTAAGAGAGGGTACGATGTTATAGCCATAGATCAGAGAGGATGCGGAAAAAACCCTGATCCCAAAGTTACATTCGGTATAAACGAATCACTCGATGTTGAAGCGATGGTAGCTTATGCAAGAGAAAACCTGAACGAATCTGAAGTTATCGTTCACGGACAGTCAATGGGCGCTCAGACGGTTGCGATCTATGCTTCAAAGGCTGAACCCGGAAAGATCGAAGCAGCCGATGCGGTCATCTGCGACAGCCCGGTTCCCGGAATGGAGCTCATGCTGAGGCTTGCGTTCGGTGAAAGCGTGGAAGCTGCTTACTCACCCATGACGAACTACCTTATAGGCACGAGTAAGACATTCATGAAGGTCGCAAACGGGATCGACTGGGCTGACGGCGACACCATAGCACTGGCTTCAAATATCAGGATCCCTGTTATGATCATAATTTCTGACAAGGATGAGGTTTGTCTCCCTGAACTCGTTTCACAGATTTATGATAATATAGTATGTGAGAAAAGGGCGATAGCTCACGTTGACAGCGCCCACATAGAAGGGATCATCGACGATCCGGACGGATACATGAAAAACGTGGAAGATTTCCTCGGATCGATCGGTCAGTAATGATTGGATGAAACTTAACCTGTACGAAGAAAAAGACAGCAATAACGAACGCGTGGACCTTTATTATTCGAAAATGCGTCCCGCGGTAAGAAGGATAATAGATACGGTCAATTCCGACAGGCCGACCCTGTCGGGAAGACCGGCGGATGAGGATCTCGACGACGGTGAAGAAATAATACTTGACCCCGGAGAGATCTATTATCTCGATCATATAGACAGAAAGCTTTTTGCCTATACCGGAAACGGAGTGTTCCGGATCATGAACACCCTGAACGCCTGTGAAGAGATGCTCTGGAATTACGGGTTTGTCAGGGTTTCCAAATCAAATCTCATAAATATCTACAAGATCCGCCAGCTGAAACCCGATATCAACATGAAGGTCTATGCTTCGTTTGACAACGGGGAGAGGATCTGCATCAACAGAAGTTACAAAAAGAGCTTCAACGATTATCTTAAGAAGATGAGGGGGATCATCTGATGAAATCACGTATCAAAGAATATCTCATAGAACTGTGCTGTGTATATACACTGGTCTCTGTCGCGGGTGCGCTCGTTAATATGCTCGCGGGAACCGAGACAAACAACTGGAACGTGATCGTGATGTTCCTTACATGCGCGATAGCGACTTTTGTTCTCTTCCTTCACGGACTTTTTGACAACGTGAGCCCGCTTGTTATGATCATAGTCCAGTATCTGGTCGCCTGCGGACTCTGCGCGGTACTGCTCCTTATCATCGGAGCAATCTATGAGCCCGTATCTCCCAGAGGATGGTTTGAATATTACCGTTCTTTCACAATCCCTTATATAATTTTGGCGGCATTCTATTATTACAGAGTATTTTCCGAAGCAAAAAAGCAGGATGCCCTGATCCGCGAGATCCAGGAGCAGTCCAAAAAATGACATACCCAAGGTAAAAAAATAAGAAGTTTATACGGTGACGATGTATTACACTCATTTCAGATTGTGAGGAAAAAATAATGAGTGGTATTACTGCCGGTACGGCAAAAAAACAGGTTATCGATTTTACGAAAGGAAGCCCGTTCAAGCTGATCCTTTCTTTTTACTGGCCGCTTCTTTTAACGAGTATGCTCCAGCAGTTCTATAATTTTGCCGACACATGGATCGTCGGAAAAGGACTCGGGGACAATGCACTCGCAGCAGTCGGAAATATGGGTTCGATCTTCTTTCTGATAGTCGGATTTTCATTCGGACTTGCGAACGGTTTCGGAGTCCTCGTTGCGCAGAGCTTCGGGGCAAAGGATGAAGAAGAACTCAAACACCGTCTTGCGGGTATCATCGAACTCGGCATCTTGCTTTCGATCGTGCTGACGGCTTTCGGGATCATCTTTTTACCCCATGCATTAAGACTTTTACGTACGGATGAGCTGATCTTTAAAGACAGCCTTATATACGGATACATCATTTTCGGCGGGCTTGCGACAGGTATCAGTTACAATATTTCCGGAGCGATACTAAGAGCGCTCGGAGACAGCAAGACCCCGCTTAAGGCGATCATAGCATCATCGCTGCTCAACATGTCCCTTAACAGCCTGTTTATCTTCGTGCTCCATACGGGCGTTGAGGGTGCCGCCTATGCAACGATAATCGCCCAGGTGGTTTCGGCCGCGATCTGTATAAGGCGTCTTATGCAGATACCGATGATAAAGCTTGAACGGAAGTACTTCAGGAACGAAAAAAGGATCTTCACCGAGCTTCTTGGCAACGGACTTCCGATGGCGTTCATGAATTCGATAACGGCAGTCGGATGCATGGCGGTCCAGTATTTCGTCAACGGTTTCGGCGTGGTATATACGGCAGCCTATGCGGCCTGCAGCAAATATTTAAACCTCTTTATGAATCCGGCATCGACCGCGGGGAATGCGATGAGTGCCTACACGAGCCAGAACTACGGCGCCGGAGAATACCAAAGGATAAAGAAGGGACTCTTCATATGTCTCGGTATCGCTGTGACAGCATATCTTTTGCTGGGATCCCTTATGGTATTTTTCCCGAAGTTCCTTGCGGGCATACTTCTTTCGGGAGAGGATCAGATCGCTCTTGCCTGCGAATTCCTGCCAAGATGCGGACTGATGATCATATTTGTTGATTCATTGTTCGTGGTAAGAAGCGGCGTTCAGGGAATGGGCAAACCGATGCTCCCCATGATCTCGGGAATACTTGAGATGGTATTGAGGATCGGTGTGATATCATTCTTTATAGGAAGGATAGGTTTCAGGGCCACGGCTTATGCCGAGATAAGCGCCTGGATGGGAGCACTTGCCGTAAATGCATACGCATTCCATAAAGTACTGGCACCTCTGCTTAGATCCGATGGAGCGGAGAGTGCATTAAACAATAAACTGAATGACAGGAAAAGGAGTTTGACAGAATGTTTGATTTTAATTATTTCACACCTACGAAAGTTGTTTTCGGGAAAAATACGGAAAGTAGGGTAGCTGATCTTATCAAGGAATTCGGCGGGACAAAGGTCCTCATTCATTACGGCGGAGGAAGCGTTATCCGTTCGGGACTTATGAAGCGTGTGACGGACAGTCTCGACGCGGCGGGCATAAGTTATGTTTCGCTCGGAGGTGCCGTTCCGAACCCGCATCTCGGGCTCGTATATGAAGGTATCGAGCTGTGCAAAAAAGAGAATGTTGATTTCCTTCTTGCGGTAGGCGGAGGAAGTGCGATCGATTCGGCAAAGGCTATAGGTTACGGAGTCACCAATGAGGGAGATGTATGGGATTTCTATGATTACAGGCGTAAGGCCACGGCATGTCTTCCCGTAGGAGTTATCCTTACACTGGCCGCGACCGGAAGCGAGATGAGTGATTCTTCGGTCATCACGAAGGAAGAAGGACTTGTTAAGCGCGGATACAGCAGCGACTTGTGCCGTCCCAGATTCGCGATCATGAATCCCGAGCTTACGATGACACTTCCGGATTACCAGACAGCCTGCGGATGCACCGATATCATGATGCATACGATGGAAAGATATTTCACGAACGGCGGCAACATGGAGCTTACCGATGCGCTTGCCGAAGGGCTTTTGCGTACAGTTAAAAAGAATGCCATGATCCTTTATAAGGACCCTAAGAACTATGATGCACGTGCCGAAGTTATGTGGGCCGGAAGCCTTGCGCATAACGGACTTACCGGATGCGGAAATGACGGCGGCGACTGGATGACACATAAGCTCGAGCACGAACTTGGCGGACTTTATGACGTGGCACACGGTGCGGGACTTGCTGCTATCTGGGGCAGCTGGGCCAGATACGTATTCAGGGATTGCCTTCCCAGATTTAAGAAATTCGCTCTTAACGTTATGGAAGTTGAGGATTCAGGATCGGATGAAGAGATCGCTCTTCGCGGTATCGAGGCAATGGAGGATTTCTACAGGAGCATCGAGATGCCCACGAACCTTCGTGAACTCGGGGTCTCACCCACGGAAGACGAACTCGCGCTCATGGCTAAGAAATGTGCTATCGGCGTGGGCGGCGAGATGGGTTCCGCCAAAGTCCTCAACGAAAAAGACATGCTCGCTATATATCGCGCCAGCGTGTAGCGGGTATAAAGCGTGAAAGAAGGAAGAACAAGAACGGCAGTAACAATGATATTGAAGATCGCGGTCGTCATCTCGGTCATCATCGGGGTGATATTTAGCTCGATCGCATCCGCCGAAGTGTTTATGAGCGGACGCACGATCTTCATGTATTTTACGATACAGTCAAACATACTTATAGGTATTATCTGCCTTATCGGGCTTATCTTTCTGATAAAGGGTCATAAGTCCGGTGATGGCTGGTTCCTTTTTAAATTCATAGGAACCGTCGCGATAACCCTTACAGGTGTCGTTTTCTGCTTCATACTGGCACCGACGCTCGCAGATAAGGCATGGACGATACAGAATATCCTTACGCATGTGGTCGTGCCTCTCGGGGCGATCGCCGACTTTTTTGTAATGGGTAAAGAGGTAAGGATCAAAAAAAGATCCGTATTTCTTGTCATGATCCCTCCGATAGCCTATGCGATATACGCGATCACGGGATTTATAAACGGATGGCAGTTCGGTCAGGGCAGGAATTATCCGTATTTCTTTTTAAACTGGGACAGTCCCGCGGGAGCTTTCGGGTTTTCCGACGAGCTTCCTTTCATGGGATGCTGCTGGTGGATACTGGTCATACTTATTATCCTTTTGGGTGTAGGATATCTTTACCTTCGTATTATTGATATGATAAGAAACGGACAAAAACATGAACGATAAAGAAAACCTGATCCTTATAGGAATGCCTGCTTCGGGCAAGAGCACGGTAGGAGTCATACTTGCCAAAGTGCTGGGGATGGATTTTATCGATACCGATATAGTGATCCAGCAAAGGGAAGGTAAAAAACTCAAAGAGATCATAAAAGAAAGGGGCACAGCCTCTTTTTTGGAATGTGAGGAAAAAGCCGTCCTCGGTATAGATGTCAAAAATACCGTGATAGCTACCGGAGGGAGTGTCGTTTACAGCGACAGTGCAATGGAACATCTTAAGCATGGCGGAAAGGTAATTTACCTTAAGGTCGGATACGAAGAACTCATGAAGCGGCTAAAGAACATCAAAGAGCGCGGAGTGGTCTTAAGGCCCGGGGAGAGCATTGAAGAAATGTTTGAAACACGCTCTAAGCTCTATGAAAAGTACGCCGGCATCACGATCGGCGAAGAAGGCTTTTCGATCGAGGATACGGTTGGCGCGATAAGGGAAAAACTTAATAAAAACTGACGTTATTTTACATAAACGGGTTTCGATACCGGCGCATTTCATGGTATGATATTTATTGGTTTGTTTTATCAGACCTGGGGAATAGGGGCATGAAGAAGAAGGTAGCCATATGCGCGAACGGATGGAATTACGATTCCCTTTATGATGCGCTTGAAGGAATAAAAGAATACGCACAAAAAGAAGATTTCGACATTTTTGTCTTTCTGAGCTTTGCCTCGTACAGTGAGCAGTCGGCGCTCATGCAGGGCGAGCTTAATATCTATGAACTCATGGATCCCGAAGATTATGACGGGATCATAGTCTTTTCCACCGCACTTAATTCGGTCAATACGGCGGTTTCGCTGTGCCAAAGGGCAAGAGAAAAAAACATCCCAGTTGTCAGCATCGGTATGGAGCTTGAAGGGGCTGATTCCGTATGCGTGAGCAACGATGAAGGGATGAGGGAACTCGTTACTCATCTTATTAAGGTACATAATGTTAAACGTGCTTTTTTCATCGGAGGCACGGACGATCATGTTGACAGTATCGCAAGGCTCAGGGTTACACGCGAAGTGTTCGAGGAAAACGGTCTTTCTTTTACCGATGAGGATTACGGATACGGCAGATGGTCCAACAGATATACCGCGGAGGTCACGGACAGAGTCATAGATTCAAAAAGAGGTCTTCCGGATGTGTTCATATGCGCGAACGATATCATGGCGATGGCCTGTGCCACCCAGCTTGCCGACAGGGGATACCTGGTTCCGGATGATGTCATGGTTACCGGATTTGATAACTGCAGGGAAGGAAAATTCTTTTACCCCGCCCTTTCTTCTGTAGACCAGAACTACAGGGAAATAGGATATAAAGCATGCGATCTGATCTTTGACAGGATCCGCGGCAGGGAAGATATCGTAAGGGAAGTCGTGCATTCGCATTTTGCGTGCGGAAACAGCTGCAGATGTAAGGGCGATAAGGATTATGACAGCATGCGCATACAGTACTGCCGGGATTCGTTCAGGAGGGACATGAACGCTAAGCTTCTCGAGCAGAACGAGAGAGTCATAAGGCAGTGGCTTGCCGACATGCCCAATTACAATGCGATCAAACAGACGCTTTGCGAACATTTTGAACGTAATCACCAGTTCGAAGGAGAAGGCTTCCACATATGCGTCAACGAAGACTTCTTCCGTGATATCATGCTGAGTGAAAAAGAACTGTGGGAAAGAGGCAAAAAAGCGGGGATCGAGCCTTTGGTCTCTCTGGTTAACGGACAGATCGTTAACGGCCTTGAAGTGAACCCGCACAAGATCGTTCCGGGATATACCAAGGTTCCGGGAGAGCAGAAAGTGATCTTTTTCCTGCCGATGCATCATTTTGAATTCAATTACGGTTATGTTGTAGTGACCGGTTTCCCTTATATATTCAGCGAAAACATGCTGTATCCCTATATGGAAAAGCTCCAGCAGTCGATAAGGCTTATGCGCACGAACTTAAGGCTTAAAGCGCTTTCCGACCGCGACCAGATGACAGGTCTCTATAACAGATTCGGCTATGAGAATAAAGCCCTTCCTTTGTATGAGTTCAGCCTTCATAACGGATCCGGCGTGATGGTAATGTTCGTTGATATCAACTACATGAAGAAGATCAACGACCAGTTCGGACATCTTCACGGAGACAATGCGATAAGGACTGTAGTTGCGGCGATCAAGGAGAATATTCCCGATGATTCGATCGCGGTAAGGTTCGGAGGAGACGAGTTCCTTCTGATCTCTCCAATCTGTGATGAGAAGGAAGCTCCCTATCTTAAGGAGCGGATCCTTAAATACCTTGACGAGAAGAACAAGGAAAAGACGGTTCCTTACGAGATCTCGGTCAGCATCGGTTATGTCGTGACGGATCCGGTCAATCGCCCGTCGGCAACCCTTGAGGATTATATAATAGAAGCCGACAAGCAGATGTACGAGATCAAAAAAGAGATGCACATGAAGAACGACCGGAGAAAGGCGTAAAAACCGGACTCGGGTCGTTTTTGTAAAAGGAGGGTTTAATTGGCTGAAGTCATTAAGATAAATGAAACAACATACCGCATAGAAGACGGCGGAGTAAGGTTTTATGTTTTTTGCGGAAAGGAAAAGGCCGCGGTCATAGACACCGGAATGAATACGCCCGATGCAATGGAGATAGTAAAGACCGTCACATCACTTCCGCTCGTTCTAGTAAACACGCATGCGGATCCAGATCATATCTCGGGGAACGGATCTTTTGATACCGTTTACATGAGTCCTGCAGAAGAAGAAAACTATCGTGAGCATAACGGCAAAGGGGATTTCATTCCTGTAAGGGAAGGCGATGTAATAGATCTCGGAGAAAGAACTCTCCTTGTGATAGACATCCCGGGACATACTCCGGGCAGCATAGCGCTCCTTGACGAAAAGAACCGTGTCCTCGTGAGCGGCGACAGCGTGCAGAACAGCCACATCTTCATGTTCGGCGAAAAAAGAGATCTTCCGTTGTTCATCAAAAGCCTTGAGCATTTAAAGGAATATGACGGAAGATATGACGAGGTCTATCCGATGCACGGCGATTTTCCCCAAAAGCCCGATCTTGTAGAAAAGCTCATCGAAGGGGCGGGCAAGATCCTTGAAGGAAAAGCCGAAGGAACCGAGACGGAACTTTTCGGAAACAAAGTCATGCTCTATAAATTCCCTTTTGCGGGTTTCTTATATAAGGAATAAAAAGCCGGGGCCGGATAGGAATACGGGTTGACAACAGATATTTTCGGATGTATATTAAAGATAGTGACCGGGTGGTCACAATCTTTTGACATTCGGGATGACCAGGTGGTCATAAAGGAGAAGAACATGCCGAAAAATACATTTTTGGAACTTGATGAAGCAAAGAAAGAAAAGATAACCGAAGCTGCGCTCAATGAATTCGCAGCATACGGTTATGAGATAAGCTCGACCAACCGCATCGTAAAGGAATGCGGTATAAGCAAGGGAAGCCTCTTTCAGTATTTCGAGAATAAGGAAGATCTGTATTTTTATCTTATCGATACCGTCGCCAAAGAAATGGCGGAAGATATGAAACCGGATATCGGAAAGCTTCCGAAGAATATTAAGGAACGCATCATAGAATATTCCCTCAGGGAGATCTCCTGGTACATGGAAAATCCGGTAAAGGGTCGTTTCATGATCGGGATGGCTTCTGAAAGAGGAGATATATACAAAAAAACGATCGAAAGATACGGGGAAAAGAGCAGCGGGATATACGAAGAACTGATAAAGGACGCAAAGTTTAACGGCAAAGCCGGGACAAATGAAATGTCGGATGCTCTTCAATGGGTTCTAAAAGGCTATAACGAAAAGTTCCTTAAGGAAAACGATCCTGACAAAACACCGCTTAGGAAACTTGAAAAGAAATACGTGACAGGACTTTCGACTTATCTTGATATCATACTTCAGACCGGGGATTCCTGATATCATCCCGGAAGACGGAAGTTCCTGATTTTACCATCGCTGCGGATGCGGCAGGAAAAGGAGATCATATGAGTAAAAACATAAAAAACAACAGTGTAAAGATCGGCAATACCGAAATGTATTATGCATCATTCGGAAGCGGCAGCAGGCCGCTCGTGATCCTTCCGGGTCTTTCCGACGGACTTGCTACGGTAAAGGGAAAAGCCATGCTGCTTTATCATCCATACAAAAAGTTCCTGAATGATTTCACGGTCTATATGTTCAGCCGCAAAAACGAAATGCCCGAGGGTTATTCGATAAGGGATATGGCGCGCGACCAGGCGGAAGCGATGAAAAAGATCGGCATCGAAAAAGCTATCCTCATGGGAGTTTCCCAGGGCGGTATGGTATCACAGTATATCGCGATCGACTATCCCGAAATGATAGAAGCGCTTATCCTTGTCGTTACGGCGCCATATGCAAATGATGTGGCGACCGGTGCGGTATCTTCATGGATTGACATGGCAGAAAAGGGCGATCATCTGTCCCTTATGGTCGATACCGCGGAGAAGATGTATTCCGACAAATACCTTGAAAAGAACAGGAAGATCTTTCCGGTCATGGCCAGATTCACAAAACCCAAAGACTATACCAGATTCCTTAGGAATGCAAATGCGATCCTCGGATTTGATGCAAGGGACGAGCTTTCGAAGATATTCTGCCCGACGCTCATCATTTCCGGCGACGATGACAATACCGTAGGAAATGATGCACCCTATGAGTTTGAAAAGGCTATCCCGAATAATACGCTTTATATCTATAAAGGGCTCGGACACAGCCTGTTTGAGGAAGCCAAGGATTTTTATGACAGGGTACTTGATTTCTGCCTGACGTATGAACAGCCGGCGGATAAATGAAATTCGAGACATAAATATAAGAAATAATTGACAAACCAAATAAAAGGATATAAGGTTACAATTCGGAAATAAGATAATCATTCTTTCGGGAGATGACCATGAATAAAGATAAACTTAAGCCGATGCTTTTCAGTAACCTTAAACACTACAGCTTTAAGCAGTTCGGGACCGATGTGATCTCGGGTGTGATAGTCGCTATAATAGCACTTCCGCTTTCGATAGCCCTGGCTCTTGCTTCGGGCGTTGGACCGGAAGAAGGCCTTTATACCGCGATAGTGGCGGGATTCATAATCGCTTTCTTCGGAGGGAGCAGAGTTCAGATCGCGGGACCTACGGCTGCTTTTGCAACCATAGTAGCGGGTATCATAGCGCGTAACGGAATGGAAGGCATGATGATGGCCACCATCGTTGCCGGAGTGATACTTGTGATAATGGGACTTTTAAGGCTCGGCGGCCTTATCAAGTTCATTCCTTATACCATAACGACAGGCTTTACGGCCGGTATCGCGGTGACGATCGCGATAGGCCAGGTCAAGGACTTCCTCGGTCTTTCCTATCCCGAAGGGACCGTGACGATAGAAACGGCCGACAAGGTAAAGGCCATCGTATCAAACATCTCCACCGTAAATCCATATTCGATACTTGTAGGTGCAATCTGCCTTGCGATACTCATCGTATGGCCGAAGATTACCGATAAGATACCGGGATCGCTGATCGCGGTCATAGCCGGGATCCTCATAGTCAAACTGGGAAATCTTCCCGTAAATACGATCGAGGATCTGTATGAGATTAGCAACAGACTCCCCGTTCTTCATAAACTCCACTTTTCAATGGCTTCATTAAGTGCGGCTCTGCCCGACGGATTTACGATCGCGATACTTGCTGCGATCGAATCGCTTTTATCATGCGTTGTGGCCGACAGTATGATCAATTCCCATCACCGTTCAAATATGGAACTCATAGCTCAGGGACTCGGTAACATCGGATCTGCGATGTTCGGAGGCATACCCGCCACGGGAGCGATCGCAAGGACCGCGGCAAACATAAAGAACGGAGGAAGGACACCGGTAGCCGGAATGGTACATTCGATAGTCCTTATCCTCGTGCTCGTTGTGCTGATGCCCTATGCCGCGCTCATACCGATGCCTACTATCGCAGCGATACTTTTCATGGTCGCATATAACATGTGTCAGTACCGTACGTTCATACATCTTTGCAAGACCGCGCCCAAGAGCGATATCGTTGTCCTTATTACGACCTTTGCACTTACCGTTATCTTTGATCTTGTTATCGCTATCGAGATCGGAATGCTCTTTGCGGTACTGCTCTTTATAAAGAGGATGAGCGACGAGTCGGGAGTTGTGGGCTGGAAATACTATGATCCCGATGAAGATCCGGACGGTCCTTCGCTCAAGCCCCTGCCGCCACAGGTAAGGGTATACGAGATCTACGGTCCCATGTTCTTCGGAAGTTCGGGACAGATAGACACGATGAATTTCAGGGACGAAACACAGGTCATCATTATAAGGATGAGGGGTGTTCCTGCGCTTGATGCCACGGCCATGCACTCGCTTGAACAGTTCTATGAGCGTTGCAAGGACCGCGGGATACATCTTGTTTTTTCGCATGTTAACGAACAGCCTATGCATACGATGCAGAAAGACGGATTCGTCGATAAAGTCGGTGCGGATAATTTCAGACCGCATATCGATGATGCGATCGACTGGGCCGGGAAGCTCATAACCGCAAAATAAAAAGAGTCATGCTCAGGTCCCGGATTCTCGCCGTGATCTGAAGACTCTGTTATTGCTTGACTTTTCCCGTGCTTTGGATAGAATTATGTGGTAATTGTTTTTACAAAAAATAATTTGTTTAAAGGGGAAAATATGAAAAAACTTATCGGAAAAACAGCAATTCTTTTAAGTCTTACACTTTCTATCTCATGTTTATACGGATGCGGAAGCGAATCTGCCGAACCTGAAGTGGCCGAAACCGAAGTGACAGAAACCGTGGATGAGGATGATCCCAACGACGGACTGGGTGATCTTATCGAGGAAGACGATCCGGACAAAGAGCCGGTGATGAATGAAATGGCACTTAAAGGTCCTTCCTATACCGGACTTACCAATATCTACCTGGTCAATAATGAAGACGGAACATATATGTATGAGGATATGACGGAAGACGGTCTTACCGTGATATCCAACATGAGTTTTGCCGAAACGGTGGGCGACGGACAAAAGCCCGAAGATTATGTAACTGATTTTATCGACATTCTCGAAGACGGTGAAGCCACTGTCACCGAAGTAAAAGCAGATGAGACACTTTCGGCGGCGTTAACCTATCCCACATACAGGGTTTACTGGGAGACCGGTTCGAACGAAGACAGCAGACAGAGTGTCGGCGTTATAGTACTCACGGATTTCTTTGTATATTATTACTCTTACGGATGTCCTTTGGATTTTTATGAGGAGAATGCCGATTTCTATGAGAGCGAGCTTGACAGCCTGGAGCTTATCGATCTTTCGACCTTCGCTGAATTGTCCGATGAAGCGGGTGACGAATACGAAGATATCTACTTTAATAAGATAGAAGAGCTTGAGGGCGAGGGACTGATCGATCAGTACACGATCGCATACATCGATGAAGATGATGTTCCCGAGCTTATCGCAAGCGATTCCACCGGATCTTTCGATCATGAAAACGCATACATTTTTACTGTCAGCAATAATGAAGCCGTTCTGCTCGCAAGTGTGATCGCAGGCGTTGACGGCGGCAATCTTGATTATGCGGAGGGAAAGAACCTTATCCATGTGAGCGGTGCCGCTGCGGGAATGAGAGATACATTCTCCGAGATAAAAGACGGAAAGCTCGATGAGGTATTCAGCGCCGAAGCAACGAGCATGGACGAAGATGCCAAGTATTCGGTGAACGGTAAGGATGTTGACGAAGAAGAATATTACAAGCATATCAATGATTTTATTGAGCCTTACGGCCCGATGACACGTGTCGCATATGACGGCCTTTACGAGGTCAGCTATAAATACGAAAACGGATACGGTAGTTTCGAACAGGGCGCATCACAGCCGTACTGATAAGAGACTTAGGGAAAATACCTGAAGGGGGCAATTTTTTATGAGCGAAGAGAACATCAACAAAAACGAAGAGACCGCAGCGCTTTTTGTTTCTTCCCAGAAGAAGAAAGTGGCTGAGGAAGCTGCCAGGAAAAAGGCTGAGGAGGAACAGGCAAGAAGAGATGCCGAAGAAGCCGAAGTCCGCAGGATAGAACAGGAAGTAGCTGATCGCAAGAGGGAACTCGAAGAGCAGAAAAAAGCTGTTGAGGAAGCGGCCCAGGAAGCTGCCCAGCAGGCAAAGCAACAGGAAATAAACCGTAAGATAACGGGTGCCAAGACAACTGCCAAAAGGTACGGTAAGTTCGTGGTCATCGGAGCTGTGCTTGTCGTTGTTCTTTGTGTGGTCATCGGAATACTGGTCGCAAAATCACGTCCGAAGATCGATTATTCCGACCTGGTATTCGATGAGGAATATACATCCGGAGAGAACGGATTTGATGTAGCGATAAAGTATCCCGGAAACCTTTATTCGGAAGTGACCGAAGAGATGGAGGGTGATATTCTTTCTATCGAATTCCAGCCTTCCGGAAAAAAGATCCCCGCCATGATAGTTAAACTGACTGCGCTGGATGTCAGTCTTCCGCAATTGCAGCTTTTACCCGGATCAAATGCTTCAATGATAAATTCAGTATATGAAGACTTCAGGGATCAGGGTTTTTTAAGTGATGAAAAGCTTTGTGATCTTTCGGATTCCGGCACGAAGTATTATGAATATTCATGCAACGGAATAATAGCTGACGGAAAAGACGAGTATGCCATGGCATCACATGTCTGGACCGAGCTTAACGGTGACGGAAAAGTTGTACTTGTCAATGTCAAGGTCTTAGGTCTGGCGGACAAGGAAAATGAAGTTACGGACTTAAGAGATGCGGTTCATGACGAAAATGCATCCGATGCGATCAAGGTTGCCGGAAATTATCCTTTGAACGATGTCAACTATGACGGATATATCGAGTTTGCAGAACTGGGTATCAAGATGCCGGTTCCCGCAGACAGGTTCAAACCTCTGGATGACGAAAAGACTATCTGGGGTGATGATAACGGAGCATATATAATGATCGACTGTAACGACAAGCTCGATGTGGAAGGACTTGTTTCCGGTGATGTCCGCTTATCCGACACGATAGATTATTTTTCCGAGCAGGCCAAAGGCGGATTGATGGATTTCGACCGTATCGTGATAAATGCCGACAGCAGGACCTTTGTAAACGAACAGTATGCATACAGTACGGACTATGCGATGTTTGCCGATTTTGATGACGATTCTTTCGGATTCAAATACTGGGAGAGAGATTATCTGACTCCGGTGTTTTCTCCGGACAGGGATCTCGCCGCCAATCTCTGCGTGGTGACGATCGTTCCGGAAAGCAGCAGAGCTCAGTATGAATCCGTGCTTGAAAGTTGCATTGAAAAAATATGTTTTATGGATTAAGACTGATCCAGGGAGGAACATGAAATGAGTGATCTTAACAATCCGGAATTCGAAAACGACGATACTTCGATGTTGTTCGTATCAGGACAAAGAAAGAAGAAAGCCGAGGAAGAAGCCCAAAGGAAAATAGAGGAAGAAGAGGCAAGAAAACTGGCCGCCCAGGAAGAAGCCCGCAGATTGGAAGCGGAGATGGAGGAGCGGAAGAAAAAGGCCGAAGAAGAAAGAATAGCATTGGAAAATGCCATGAAGGAAGAAGCCTTAAAAGCGGAGAGCATTAAGGAAGAGGCCTTAAAGAAAGAAGAAGCGGCTAAGAAAGAGGCTGCAGAAGCCGCCAAAGCTTTAAAACAGGGAAAGAAGGAAGGTAAATCCAACAAAATGCCCCTGTTCATAGGCATCGGAGCAGCGGTTGTGGTAGCGGTTGTCGCTCTTGTTGTGGTACTCCTTGTCATAAAGAACGGCGGACCTAAATTTGATTATTCAAACGTTGACTTTAATGCATCCTATGCATCAAAGAAAGACGGAATGGATATAGAGTTTTCATATCCCGATGAGCTGTATCCCGACGTTTCGGAAAGAACCGGTGATTCGGATAATCTGATCATACATTTCACTCCCGAAAAGGAAAAGGAAATAAAGACCGATGTGGTCCTTCGCAAGATCCTGTCGGATTCCGGAAATACAGAGTTTACCAGAAACAACAGTGCTTTCTGGTCACCCGACTCGATGACTCAGAAAATGATAAGCTATGCGGCCGAACAGCTGAATGTCATCGTTCCGGATGCTGAGATAAGTGATGAAGAGATATCCGAGTTTAACGAAGATAAGCCCGGAACATACTGCTATAAGTTTAATTTTGCTTCTGAAGAGGTACTTAGCGGAGCCGCTGCATGCTGGTTCGAGCCTGCAAGTGACGATACATACAAGTTCATACTCGTCAGCTGTTCAAATGCCAAGGAAGGCATCGAAGCCGTACAGACATTAAGAGATGATTTTTATGCAAAAAACTCTGACGGAGCTTTGGGAATGCCCGGTGCCAATCCGCTTGAATCGGCTTCAACCGATGGCATGATCCAGATCGACAGCCTGCATATGGGACTTCATGTACCCAATGACAGATTTGTCAGATATCCCAAGACGATAGATTTTGATATGTTCATAGATGAAAACGGAGCATACCTTTATGTTGTAGGACAGGAAGCCGATCTTGCATCTTTGCCGGATGAACTTCCCGAAGAAATGATGGAAGACATCGAAGATATGGCAGAATGTGAGACACCTCCGGGATTTGAGTGTACTGAAAGGACCAAGATCACTAACGAATGGGTAAGGCAGACCGGATATAAGGGCGAATACACCGAAAAGATCGGCGGAGTCAGCTACTGGGAAAGGACATATGTCTTTGACTGGCAGGATCTTCAAACGGGAAAGACTTACTGGGCCCGCATAGTCCTCGGATGCCCTGCAAAGGATAAGGATGTTTACGGCTCATTGATCGATTACATGTTCGGTAACATGGAAGATATCTAAGAAGAGTATACAGACACCCTCTTCACTGAAGAGGGTGTTTTTCTATGGACCCCGGGGACGGGGTTTGCGGTCCATTTTGGTAGAGCAGCACGCAGGCCGAAGTGGCCCTTGGGGACGGGGTTTCAGGTCCAAAATCCACATTATAAGAGGCAGGCTGATTGCCGCCGCTGAAAGGTTGGTTTTTAGTATATGAAAGAAAAAACGCCGGCGAAATACCGGATACTGGATCAGACAGGACTTAAACTGATAGCTATGATAAGCATGGTCTTTGACCATGTCGGAGATATGTTTTGCCCGGGGGTGATGTGGCCTAGAATGGTGGGAAGACTGGCGATGCCGCTATTTGCGTTCTGCATCTCCGAAGGGTACATCCATACCCGAAACAGAAACAATTATCTCCTGAGGATGGGAATATTTGCTCTGATAAGCGAGATTCCGTTCGACCTTGCGTTTGATGGAAAGATCGGGCTCGGACATCAGAACATCATGCTGACTTTCTTCATGTCGATCATCGCGCTCAGGCTTTTTGATATTATCCGCGGAGAAAGAGATGGAGAAACAAATAAGTACAGTGTTTGGAAAACTGCTTTGGGATGTGTTGTCGTTTTGGCAATGGCAGCGCTCGCCCTGGTGGTAAAAGCCGACTACACGGTATTTGCCGTTATCACAATATTCCTGTTCTATGTTTTCAAAGACAGCCGTTCTATCATACGAAGCGGAGCCGGTGTAGCATTCGCGGCACTGACCAGGACCATGGGTTATTACTGCACTACCGGGTTAAGCCTTATTCCGCTAATCCTTTATAACGGCAGAAAAGGCAAAGGCTTAAAGTGGCTTTTCTATGCGTTTTATCCCGGCCATTTACTTGTTCTTTATATCATCAAACTGCTTGTCTCCCGCAATGGGTAGAATTCTCCGGGGCGTTCAAAATGACCCGCAAACCCCGTCCCTAAGGGCCACTCGTCCCGGCCGAATCCACATTATAAGATATGTGCATAAAAATCGAAATATTGTGCATTTTATACCCCCTCCTTTTACGGTATAAATAAACTAAATTATGGTGAAAATGTAACAATTTTTGTTCATCTTTGCCAAAAATGCAACAAAGGTCAAATTTTGAAAAGGAGGGAGTTGCAAAATGAAAAAAAGTAAAAAACTGTTAGCTTTATTGCTCTCAGCCACAATGGTACTCGGTCTTACGGCCTGTGGCGGAGGAAGCAGCAGTAGTGCTAGCGCGCCTGCCGCTGATGGAGGCGGTGGCAGCAGTGCTGACACAACAACAACTGATCAGGGTAGCGGAGACGCTGCCGCATCCGGAGACATTGTAAAATTGGTAGTTTGGGGTAACGGAAGTGCCGATACCGAAGACTGTAACGAAGTTGCAGAAGCTATCAGCCAGATCACACGTGAGAAGATCGGCGTTGAGATCGAGCTCGTTCGTGGACAGGACGCAGAGCAGATCCAGCTGGCTCTTACATCAGGCGAGCCTATCGATCTTCTGTGCTACAACAACATAAGCGGTCAGTTCAACACTGTAGTTAATAACAACTGGGCATATCCGCTTGATGACCTGCTTGAGAAGTATGGTCAGGGCGCAAAGTCAGTTATCAACCAGTATGACCTTGAGGCCTGCAAATCAAACGGCGTTCTTTACGCTCTTCCTAACCAGAAGGACACATCTCGTGCAGCAGGTTTTGCAATGCGTAAGGACATCTGTGACGAACTTGGAATCACGGTTCCCGAGTACGGCACATACGAAGAGATGCATGATATCCTTGTAAAGGTTCATGAAGCTCATCCTGAAATGTATCCCCTTGTTCCTACATGGGCAGGCGGCGGAATGCAGACAACATTACCTGAAGATCCCCTCGGCGACAGCCTTGGTGTTCTTGAAGATGCACGTGAATCCAGCACAACAGTTGTAAACGAAGCTGAGACAAAAGGATTCCAGGATCTTTGTAAGATGATGTGGCAGTGGAATCAGGAAGGTCTGATCATGCCTGATGCTACAACAACTCAGGAAAATGCTCTTCTTTCAAACAACGGATTTGCTATGTACGAGAACTGGAAGCCCGGTAAAGAGCTTGAAGTTTACAAAGGAAACGGCAAAGAAGTTTACTTCATGAAGATACACGGACCTATCAAGCACACAGCTATTCCTAACGGAAACTCTTGGATGATCCCTTACTGCTCTAAGCATCCCGAAGAAGCTATGAAGCTTTGGGACCTCATGTATACAGATCCTGAGGTTTCAAACCTCTTCATCAACGGTATCGAGGGCAAGCATTGGGTATACACAGATGACAGCCATAAGATGATCACTTCTCCTGAAGGAGTTGATCCTAATGCTTCAGGTTACTCTTCAATGGATTGGGCTTGGCCTAACCAGCAGATCACTCCCGTTTGGGAAGGTGCTGAGGATCCTGATCTTTGGACAAAACTTAACGAGTTCAACAACAGTGGTGTTCCTTCTCCTGCAATGGGATTCACATGGGACAGCAGCGCTGTTATGAACCAGGTAACTGCTTGTCAGAACGTTGTATCTCAGTACAAAACAGCTCTTATTTGGGGTTCTATCGATCCCGACGAGAACCTTCCTAAGTACATAGATGAACTTAAGGCAGCAGGTATTGATGATATCATCGCCGAGAAGCAGAAGCAGCTTGACGCATTCCTTGCAAGCAAGTAATCGGTAATTCAGCCAGATATCATTAACAAATTACATGCAGGTGTCAAATAACCTTTTGGCACCTGCATGATAATATTCGGTTAATGAGGAGGGAGTCAGCTTGAAAAAAAAGAGAAAATCATTAAAGCACTTCTGGCCGATGTATGTGATGTTCCTACCCGGCGTGATATATCTTTTTATCAATTCTTATATTCCGATGTTCGGAATACAGATAGCCTTCAGACAATATAATGCCGCAAAAGGCGTATATGGAAGTCCATGGTGCGGGATGAAGAACTTCGAGTTCCTCACCAAGACTAAAGATGCATGGATAATGATCAGGAACACGGTACTTTATAATATTACATTTATTATATTAGGTACCATTCTTGCGGTAGCCACCGCGATCATTTTAAATGAGATACGAAGCAAAAAGGCAAAGCAGGCGTATCAGACGATCATCCTGATACCTTTCCTTATTTCGATGGTCATAGTCAGTTATCTTGCTTTTGCATTTTTGAGCACCAGTGACGGATTTATCAACAATACAATAGTAAGATGGTTTGGAATATCCGCCATTGACTGGTATAATTCGCCAAAATACTGGCCGTTTATCATTGTGATCGTTAATATCTGGAAAGGTCTCGGATATAATATGATCCTCTATTATGCCACTATCTGCGGTATCGACAGCACATTATATGAAGCCGCTGTCGTGGATGGAGCTACCCGTTGGCAAAAGGTAGTTCATGTTACTCTTCCGGGTCTTAAATCAACAATCATCATATTGACACTTATGGCCCTTGGCGGAATCTTCCGTTCGGATTTCGGTCTTTTTTACCAGGTTCCGCTGAACTCAGGTCCGCTTATAAATGTCACACAGACGATAGATACATACGTATATCGCGGACTTATTCAGAACAACAACGTAGGAATGTCCGCAGCCGCCGGTCTTTATCAATCGGTTGTAGGATTTGTATTGGTAGTTATAGCCAATAGTATAGTCAGAAAGATTGACAGCGACAGTTCACTGTTCTAAGGGGAGGAGCTAAAAATGGTACAAAAAGATAAAGGATTTCAGTTCTTCGCTAATGCACTGATGATCTTTCTGGTTATCTGTGTGCTGGCACCTTTTTTCCTTATGCTCATGTCATCGCTTACGGACGAACAGACATTGATCGCAAACGGATACAGTTTTTTCCCGGAAAAATTCAGCTTATATGCCTATAAGTATCTGCTGGTTCAATCCGGCTCCGTGGGACGTGGTTATATTATATCAATAACCATCACAGCGATAGGAACGACCTGCAATCTGCTTGTTACATTGCTGTATGCTTATCCGCTTTCGAGAAAGGAACTTCCCGGAAGATATATATTTGCATTTTATCTGTTCTTTACGATGCTGTTCTCGGGAGGACTGGTTCCCGCATACTTGATGTGGACACAGACATTCCATATCCGTAATACGATCTTCGCACTTCTGGTTCCGGGACTGCTGATGAGTCCGTTTAATGTAATCATGATGCGAACCTACTTTACGACAAACATTCCGGATGAGATCATAGATGCGGCCAGAGTAGACGGAGCTACTGAGTTCGGGATCCTCTTTAAGGTGGTTTTCCCGATGGCAAAACCGATCGCAGCAACGATCGGACTTCTTGTAGGACTTGCTTACTGGAATGACTGGATGAACGGTCTTTACTATATCAACGATGACAAGCTTTACAGTATTCAGGTGCTGCTCATGAAGATCCAGCGTAATCTCGATCAGCTGAGGCAGCAGGCTCAGAACGGAAGCGGAAACGTTAACCTGGCTGAGTTGCCTTCGACTTCAGTTAGAATGGCATTGACGGTTATGGGTATCCTTCCCGTCATGATAATATATCCTTTCCTGCAAAGGTATTTCGTAAAAGGAATCACGATCGGTGCAGTAAAAGGTTAGACCGGCGAACACCGGTTGGGTTATTTTCGGAATTGCTGGGGGGTTTTACCGGTAGCTTTCTTGAATTGCCTGTAGAAATATGAGGTATTCGGGATCCCTACCTGCTCAGCGATTTCCGCGATGCTGAGGTTCGTGTTTTTCAGCAGATATTTAGCCTGATCCATTCGTTTCGATGAGATATAACCTGTCAGTGTTGTTTCGAATTCTTTATGGAAACAGAATGACAGATAATCGGGATTCAGATGTATGGCTTCGGCGATCTTTACACGGTTTAAGTCAGCGTCCGAAAGATGCTCGCGAATATAACTTCGTACCGTGCTGACAAATCCGCTGTCATCGACTTTGACATCGCCGCCTGTTTCGGGCACGGGATCCGTGTGTTCCGAGCGTAAAAAAGAAATAGCACGGGACAACTCCTGATTCAGGTTTTGTTTTCCGATGGGTTTAAGCAAATAACTGAAACAATGATAATGCATGGCTTCCTGGGCGTAGTCGAAACGCTGGTGGCCTGACAATATGATCGTAGTAGTTTGCAGACCTTCACGATTTAATTGCTCAAGGAGTTCCAAACCGGTCTCCTTGGGCATTTCTATGTCAAGAAGCATCAGATCTATCTGCTCTTTTTTCAGGATGACCATACCCTGCTGCGCACTGTAAGCAGTGAAGATCTGGTCGATGCCCAGTTCTTCCTTGTCTATCATCCCTTCAAGACCCTGAACAATATAATACTCATCATCGATGATCAGAAGATTCATTTTGATTCTCCTCGTTTTCCTTGAATTCTTTGTAAGGGAAGCATATCGTGACACAAAGTCCCATACCTTCCGCATTTGTAAATTTAAGCACGGCATCCGACCCCATTATGAGTTTAAGACGCATCGCCGTATTGTAGAGCCCTATGCCGGTTCCCTTTTCCGTAACATCGGGATGCTCCAGGATGTTATTGTATATATCAAGTTTTTCATCTGACAGTCCGGTTCCCGAATCCGTGTGCTCGAGGCACACAAAGGTCTGATCGTTTTCGATCGTCTTTGATATCCTGACACGGATAAGAAAAGGCTCGCCCATGATAAGTCCCGTCTTGATGGAATTTTCCGTGAGCGTAAGAAGGATCATCGGGAATACCTCCGCATCCATCATATCGGGATCGATATCCTTCTCAAACTCCAGAGTGCCGGGGAAACGGTACTGAGTGAGAAGTATGTAGTTTTCAAGATATTCAAGCTCTTCGGAGAGCGGAACGATATCCCTTTCCGAGAGGGTATAACGCAGGTGTGATGAAAGTGTCGTGATGATATGATTCGTTATATCCTGTTTTGACTGATCCTGCGATGACATAAAAACGGTATTCAGGCAGTTGATAAGGAAATGAGGAGCGATCTGGTTCTTCAAAGATTTAAGCTCAAACTCACGGGCCTGAAGCTGCTCTTCGTAGACACTGATCCTGAGGTTTCCAATCTCGGATAACAGTTTATTGAATGCGTCCGTGATCTGCAAAGTTTCTTCGTAATCATTCGGAGGCGTGATCGCGCGATCAAGCTTACCTTCGCGGATATGATCTGTTGCAGTCATCAGCGACTTGACAGGGATCTCGATGATCTTCAGTCCCATGCGGTTATAGTAGATCAAAAAGGCAATTGCCCAGATGATAAGTAGCGCAAGAAGAATGTAGAGCGATCGGAAAGACCGTAAAAACTCTTCCTGCGGCAGCAGAACGGTAAAGCAGTAATCCGAAAAAGTCTGTTTGAAAGAGATGACGATCCTTTTTCCGAGTCCCGGTATGCTGACTGAAACAGGCTCTTTAAGGGATTCTTCAACGGGAAGGAACAGTTCTTCCCTGTAGTCTTTATCATAGCCTTCTTGTGCAAGGGCATTCTCGGCATAAAGAACCTGCCCGGAATTGTCCGTGATAAGCCATATGGAATCATTTCCGGAAAACTCTTCAAATCCCGGCAGATTGTTAAGATCTATCCAGGCTCCTCCGTATATCCCGCCAACCCGGAACACACGGATAAGGCAGTCCTGTTCTTTGACAAAAAACCAGTTTATAATAAGATCATCGTCTACAACGGTGCCGTCCATATGTGCTCTTAAAAGTTCCCTGATAAACGATGGGAAAGGATAGCCCGAGCCGGTGCCTGTGGTGGCTGTGCTGTAGACGGGTAGAAAGATGTCTTTGTCATTGTAATACAGGAAAAAGCCCCTTATCACCGAATGAGTTGTAATCTGTGATAATAAACGTTGCTGGATACGTGCGATGCAGCCTACCTCCTGGTTCTTGTCCACGGTGGTACGCAGCCTGATGATATCCGGATCTGAAGAGCAGCTGTCGATAAGGTACAGGATATCCTGACTGAGCTCGACATACAGCCTGTTATCATAAAAACGAAGAGAATCCTGAACGGAGCGATAAGAAAATTCACGCAAACGCAGAAATATTACCATCGTAACTGCCACAAGAAGAGTGGCAAAAATAAGCATTGCGGTGATAAACCAGACATCGAACCGGTGAAGCAGTGAGTGCTTTCGTTTTGCTCCCGGCGAAGCGTTATAAGAATTGTGAAAAAACCCCCAAAAATCGTGCATATATTCACCTTCCGGTTACTGTTAAAATGATACTGATTATTAGAGAAAATAGCAAGTGTATATTATTCCATGCTCTTTGTAAAAGGAGGATCCGATATTGAAAAGAATGAGGAAGCTTGCAGCGTTTCTGCTCATCCTGTCTATGGTGCTGCCTCTTGCATCATGCGGTACGGATAAGACCGTATACCAAAATGATACTTCTGCTATATCAGCCGATACAACGGAAAGTAATATGTCCCCGGCTTACAGGAAAGCCATAGAAGACCGCAGAGCGGAGTATGAGAAGACCGGTAAGTATCAGAAGGTAACTTACGCTATATATACCTGGACCGGAAGCCCTGCGGGAACCGAAAGGATCCAGGAAGCGATGAACAAGATCCTTCGCGAGAAACTCTGTCTTGAGATAGAGCTTCTGATGCTGGACTTCACGTCATACGGGCAGGATATCCAGCTTTATCTGGCCAACCATGACAGGCAGATCGACTGGTACGGCGGTAACGTTCTCGGATACACAAGCTGTGTCAATAACGGTTTCTGCTATGACCTGGACAAAGACGATCTCCTCAGTACATACGGCCCGGGAATAGAAGAACTTGTCCCGAAAGAATACCAGGAAGCCTGCAAATATGCCGGACATCTGTATGGCATTCCGCCGATTAAAGATTATGCAATTACCGCAAATGTGATCGTGATCGGCAAGGAATACTTGGATGCGATCGGATACGAATATGAGGAAGATGAAAGACAGGAAGTTCCTTCAACATGGGATGAGATCGAGAATATCTATGCGAGACTGCGCGTGGAATTCCCCGACAAGTATGCATTCGCAGTGTCCGGAAACCAGTTTTCACAGGGCAGCATCGTCGACGACCTGGGAAATGACTGGTTCGGAGTTCTTATGGATCCCACTAAGGACAAAACGGTCGTAAACCTTATGGAGAGCGACGAGTGGATGGAGATGGTCAAGCGTATGTACAGATGGAAACAGATGGGTTTCATATCTCCCGATGCTCTGACCGACAATACTTCGGGTTCGGCAAAGGTCAAATCCGGTGCTTATATGTCCATGCTGGCTCAGTCCAAACCCGGTTACAAGGCTCAGATCTCCGGCGAGTGCGGAAGAGAAATGATCGTGTTCCGCCTCGGACAGGACATAATAAAGTCTACGGGTATCACCTCAGTTATAACCTGTCTTAATCAGGCGTCTCCGGATCCCGTTGCAGCGGTCCAGCTTATGAACGAACTGTATTCGGATCCGCAGCTTTCCACCTTGCTCGTATGGGGTGAAGAAGGTACGGACTATGTTACGGAGCCCGACGGTCATATTCATTTCCCGGAAGGAGTGGATACCCGGAATGCGGAGTGGTATCACACTATGAACTGGGAACTGCCCAATCAGTATATCTGCCCCGTATGGGAAGGAAGCTCCGAGGACCTGGGTTCCCAGATAAAGGAATTCAACGAGAATTCGCAAAAATCCATAGCAATGGGCTTTACCTTTGATAACAGTGAATATACGGCGGAATATGCGGCATTGAAGAACATATATGACGAATATGCCAATCAGCTCCTGTACGGATTCCTTGATCCGGTTTCGGGAACCGCGGAATTCAACGACAAACTTAAAAAAGCAGGCCTTAACAAATATATCGCTGAAAAGCAACGTCAGCTTGATGTGTGGTTTGCTGAAAACGGCGTGAAATAATGGGGAAAAATAATCGTTAATATATAAGAAAGGAAAAGAAACATGAAAAAAGCAAAAGTATCGGTTAATCCAAATTTCAAGATCGGCAGCATATCCAGGCGTATCTATGGAGCATTCATGGAGCCCATCGGATCGATCGTTTACGGAAACATGTACAACCCGAAGCATCCGACCGCGGATGAGCAGGGCTTTCGTAAAGACTGGATCGAAGCTTTGAAAAAAACAGACGTACCCGCAGTACGTCTCCCCGGAGGAAATTTCGTATCCGGCTGGGACTGGAAGGATTCCATCGGTCCCAAGGAAAACAGAAAGGAGCATCTGGATATAGCATGGCATCAGTATTATCCGAACGATGTCGGGCACGACGAATATCTGCAGTGGGCAGAAAAGACGGGCCTTGAGCCGATGTATACCATAAATCTCGGCACAGGCGATATAAATGATGCCATATACAATGTTGAATACACCAATCATCCCGGCGGAACATATTGGTCTGACCTTAGAAAAAAATACGGCCATGAGAAACCTTACGGTGTCAAGGTATGGTATCTCGGAAACGAGATGGACGGACCCTGGCAGGTTGCTTCCTGGGATAAGGATCCCAGAGGTTACGGAATCCTCTGTAACGAAACATCCAAGGCCATGAAGTGGGTCGACGGAAGCATCGAGACCGCAGTCTGCGTATCAAGTTCTCCGGATCTTTCGCATTATCCCGACTGGGATCTGCAGGTTCTTAAGGAATGCTATAACGCGGTCGACTACATTTCAATGCACCATTACCAGTCGGCTGAGATCGGAAATTATGCACAGTTTATGGCTGCATCACGCTACTATGAAGACTATTTCCGCACGGAGATCGCACTTTGTGACTATGTACAGTCGCTGTTAAGATCTCCTAAAGTAATGAAGCTTTCGCTTGATGAATACGGCGTATTCCCTATGGAGAAAAAGCCTATTCATTTCGGAAGAGAGGCTTATATCGAACCCGGCACTCATTATGTCTTTGATCCGAACCGTGAATATGTACGTCACGATCCCGACAACATGCCTTCACGCTCATTCCCGCCTATGGATCCGATGCTTATGGCACTCGGAAATGCAGGCGTCATCATGGAGATGATCCGTCACGCTGACCGTGTGAAGATCGGCTGCATGACATCAGGTCTTGGAGTAGCGGCAGGCTGCGATCATGATCATGTATTCACCGTTCCGGCATATCATACATACGCAGATCTCATGAAATACGGTCACGGAGTATCTCTCCAGACCGCAGTTGAGTGTGAGAAATATGATCTTGAAAGCTTCGCTCTCGATGATACGCACAGATACCATGAACAGGATCAGGTAGACTTCATCGATTCCGCTGCAGCATATGACGCCGCAACGGGAGAGCTTACGGTCTTTGTTATAAACCGCGACTGGGAAGACACCGCAGAGTTCACTCTGGATATCACGGGTATCTCAGGCATGCGTTTTGAAGGCCATTCGGAGATGTTCACGGAAGACAGGACGCCGAGCACTGATATGGAAATAGATCTTGCTCCCGTTCCGGCTAAGGACACGGTATGTGAAGACATGACCGTAAAAGCAGAGCTTAAACCTCTTTCTTGGAACGTATTCAGATTCGTGAAAGCATAAGTATCTGAATTAATGTGTATCAAAGCCGGGAAGTGGTATGAAAAAGTTCAAGCTTAGCAGAATAATCATCACTGACAGGAGTTTCTACGCCAGGGCTATGGTGATCATAGTCCCTGTCGTACTACAGTATCTTATCAATACCGGAGTAAATATGATGGACACCATAATGGTGGGAAGGCTTGGAGAGGTGTCGATATCGGCATCCTCCCTTGCCAACCAGTTCTATACCATATTTACTTTTCTATGCATGGGATTAAGTGCCGCAGGTCTGGTGCTGTCCGCCCAATACTGGGGAGCCGATGATAAAGAGGCCGTGCACAAGGTATTCGATCTTCTCATACAGCTTATCCTGATAACGGGAACGCTGTTCGCTCTGGCTTCTTTCTTTTTCGCCGAACAGATAATGACAGCATATACCAAGGATGCGGATGTGATACGCGAGGGCGTATCATACCTCAGGGTTACTTCGCTCATATACCTGCCGCACGGGATAAGCCTTGTGATCTCCAATGTCATACGAAGTGTGGGAAATGCAAGACTAGGACTCTATATATCCCTTATTTCTTTCGTCGTAAACATCGGTTGTAACTATATATTCATTTTCGGTAAACTCGGATTTCCGGCCATGGGCGTCACAGGTGCAGCCATAGGGACTCTCTGCGCAAGAGTGGTCGAGCTGACCGTGTGTGCATTGTATATACTGCGGGTAGATAAAATATTGGTATACCGTCCGGGCGGTATACTGAAGCTTCCGGGGCGGACGCTCTTTAATGAGTTTGTTCGCCTGGGGCTCCCCGCGATAATAAGCGATACGATCCTTGCGCTTGCAGCCTCTGCAATATCCATGATCCTTGGCCATATGGGCCGTGAGATAGTAAGCGCGTATGCCATAGTGGCGGTTGTGGATCGTATGTGTACGGTAGCCAATTCCGGTATGGCCAGCGCCTCCGGAGTCATGGTAGGCCAGGCCGTCGGTGAAGGGGATTTTGATAAGGCCAGACGTGAAGGATGGTCTTTTGTTCTGATGAGTTTCGCAGTCGGAGTAGTAGGCGCCTTCCTTGTTTTGACGGCAGGCAACTGGTCCGTCCGCTTCTATGATATCACGGCGGAAACCGTCGCGATTACACGCTACATGATGCTGGCAAGTGCGGTCATGACCTGCTTCCAGACGATCCAGGGCACCCTCAGCAAGGGAGTGCTTCGCGGAGGCGGCGATACCAGGTTCCTGATGATCGCAGATATATTATTCCAGTGGGTAGCTTCAATTCCTCTCGGATACTTCGCAGGCCTTGTATGGGGCTGGTCCCCGTTCTGGGTTCTCATAGCATTAAGGATCGACTATATAATCAAATCTTTCTGGCTCCTGTTCCGTCTTAACGGCAAAAAGTGGATCCACCGCGCCACCATTCCCAACCGCTCCTGACCCCGATGGTCTCTTGGGGACGGGGTTTGCGGTCCATTGGACCCAAGGGACGGGGTTCGCGGTCCATTTCCGCTGTTTCATTCCCGATCACACATATTTTACAGCGATTTTTATGAATCTATGTTTTTCGCTGCCCAAATCGGAGTATAAGATTGCATTTCGACAGCGGAATTTGTCATTCTGAGTTTTCCGCCGTCAGGATCTGCACAAAAGTAATGTTTACTACAGCGGGATTAGCATGTTTGTTTATTTCCGCTGTTTTATCATTCGGACAAATTCTGATCTGTACCCTGCAGGATCAAAAATGCTTCCACCGGGTACATATCAATTAGGACTCCTTTTTTTACGCCGGAGAGAAGATTGTGACAAAAGTACCAAAAAAGTATTTAACATTCAGTCAAATGGGTATATAATAACTCTACAAATAAAATCCTTTTTGGGAGGAATATATATGAGATCCATAGCAAAAAGATTCATATCAGTCATTACGATACTTGCAATGGTTGGCTGCGTTCTTCTTTTTGTCCCGACAAATACTGAAGCTGCGGCTGCTCCTGCACAGGTAACCATTATCGGTACGATACAGCAGACAAGAAATTATTATGATATCAACGGAGCGGTATGTGCATACTGTTTCTTTCCTGCCACGCTTCAGGCATATAATATAGGCGGTAAGATGGTTGAACTGACCGAATGTGGTGCCGGAACGACACCTGAGCTGCTGGGGACCAATGACCTCAGTTCCTATGTCGGTGTTACCAAAGCATACACGGGAGTACTTGCCAAAAGCAATACAGCTCCGTTTTCATACGTATTCTGCATTTCATCGGTTGCTGATGCGCAGCCCTATACAGTGGAAGATATGAACGCATATCTTACAGCGCTCGGATTTGAAACAACTCCTTCCGGACTTCCGGGATCAAGCGAATACTTTATAGGCTGCTTCGGATGGAATCACACAGTAACATTTTCATACAGTACTCAGGGAAACAGCTACGGACAGTTTAACGCTTACATCCTTAAAGAAGACTTTTCACCTGATTTCGGACTAGATTCTTACAGATTCGGAAGCACGGCAAAAGCCCAGCAGGTAGCTCAGAAGCTTGCCCTTTACGGAACCGGGAAACTGTCCCGTGACAAACTGAAAAAGTATCTTAATACTCTGTAATAAATGAAACGTAAAAGGAGTTCCGAAAGGAACTCTTTTTTCTTACGCAGGGGGTGTCTGTTGCGGTGTTGGAAACGGAAAGTCAAGGATATCAGAAAAGGAATTCAGTTACCGCTTCAACTCACTGGCGGCGGATGCGGCTATTATGAGCACGGCTCCGATCCACCCGTAGATATCCAGATTCTGATGCAATATAAAGACGGAACCTATGACGGAGACGACCGGCTCAAGGTATCCAAACAGTGCGATGGACTGAACAGACAGTATGCCAAGGGCGCTGAAATAGAGACAGTAGGCGGCTCCTGTATGTATGATCCCCAGCATTGCGGTCAGTATCAATGACCTGGGATCGGGACTGATATCACTGCCGAGGTTTGAAATGATCGCGTAGGGCAAAACAGTAATGGCCGAAGCAGCCAGCTGGATCACCGCTTTATTGTATGAATCTATAGACGTTAGTCTTTTGTTGCAGATGACGATCCCAACGAACGCAAAGGCGGACAGTATGGGCAGAACTATACCGATCAGATCGATCCTGCCGATACCGACACTCACCACTCCCGAGGTCAGAACAACACCGATAAAAGCGACTGCGATGCAAAACGCTTTAAACGGGCTGATCTTTTCTTTATAAAGAAAAGGAGCAATGATCACCACCATTATGGGTGCGGTGTAGTTAAGGAGGCTTGCTACGGCAACGGAGATCCTGACGTAGGCTGCAAAAAGGAATACCCAGTTTAATCCGAGGAATATTCCCGACAGTATCAAAGGTACCATATTGGATCTTATCGCTTGACCGTCGAGCCTTCGTCCGGTTACTTTCATGAATAACAGTATGGACAGGGATCCGATCACACCCCTGGAGCAGACAACTATCTCCGGAGGCAGATTGATATACCGGAGGATCGGACCGATCGTGCCGTAGATCACTACAGCCACTATGTATTTAAATGTGTTGACGCGGACGTTTCCTGTGTTCATATTTTTCTGCTTCATAGTTAATGACTCAATTGCCATATTAAAGGCTATGGCGTTATGAATCAAGTATTGATTGCCGACGTAGAGCCTAGTCAACCAGTGGTCAACCACTATAAAAAAGCAAAAGAAAAGCCCGAAAACCTTGTAAATTCAAAGTTCCCGGACCTTTTAAGTCGCGCGGGGGGTGGGATTCGAATATAGTCCCTTGCGAAAAATCAAGTAATAGAAAGGACGGAACTGTCACCGTACCAAGACCGTACCATTTTTACAATCACTCTCTATCACTTCTACTTACAAACTCTATCTGATGCTGAATACATATCATAACCCTCCTGTAGATGCCATTATATCATCCGAAGTGACGCAAGTATAAATACCCCTTGACAACTTATATTTGATAAAATATAATCAAGTCAAATACAACCCTATACGACTGTTTATGAAAGGACAGGGACCTTATGGAAAAAGAGTTTGATATTCAGGAATATATGACCAAAGGAGTTGAGCGGGTCGTGGCGGACGCCATCAAGGCAACTCTTAAGGATCCGAGGGAAAGTGCCTTTATGCTCGGATTTGCAGCGGCCAGTGCCAAGGCTTCGGCCAAGCGTAAGAAGGCTGAAGCAAAGGGAGAGCATATACCGCCTTTTCTTATCGCCAGCATCACAAGCAAGTGCAACCTGCACTGTGCGGGCTGCTATTCGAGATGCAATCATGCCACTGTCGATGCAGAGCCCGTCAGCCAGCTCACTGATGAGGAATGGTCCGGTATCTTCAATGAGGCGGATGAGCTTGGCATAAGCTTTATCCTGCTGGCAGGAGGCGAGCCCATGCTTCGCAGGGATGTCATTGAGGCTGCGGGTAAAAAGAAGAATATCCTGTTTCCGGTATTCACGAACGGAACATTCATGGACGAAGCCTACTTCGAACTGTTTGATGCAAGCCGCAATCTTATCCCGATAATGAGCATAGAGGGAAAGAAGGATATCACGGATTCAAGGAGAGGTACCGGCGTATATGACCGCCTGATACGGAACATGGATGAGCTTCACAGACGCGGGCTGATATTCGGAGTGTCCGTGACTGTCACGAAGGAAAATGTACACGAAGTCACATCGGAAGATTTCCTGAACGAGCTGTCGGAGAGAGGCTGCAAGGCCGTCATATTTGTGGAATTCGTACCAGTAACCGAAGAAAGCAGCGAGCTTGCGCCGGGAGATGACGAGAGAGAATACCTGAAGGCTGAGATAGCAAGGTTGAGAAAAGAGAGACAGGAGATGGTATACATCTCATTCCCCGGAGATGAGAAGGGTTCCGGAGGATGTGTGGCAGCAGGCAGAGGATTTTTCCACATCAATTCTCACGGCGGGGCAGAGCCGTGCCCGTTCTCGCCCTATTCGGATGTGAATGTGAGGAACACATCGCTTCGTGATGCGATGCACTCGCCTCTGTTCATGGCCCTGCAAAGCGGAGATATCCTTATGGACGATCATGAGGGCGGATGCGTGTTGTATGAAAAGCGTGAACTGGTTGAAAAGCTGATGGCAGACAGAACTGCATAGATAAGGAGAAAAAATGGAGAAACTGTTAGAGACTGTCAAGGGAAGAAGGAGCGTTCGGACCTTTGATACAAGACCGTTAAGTGAGGAGCACAGAAGGGATATAAGTGAGTATATCAAGGACATAGCCAATCCGTTTGGCATACCCGTGGAGTTCGTCCTGTTAGATGCGAAGGAACACGGACTGTCCAGCCCTGTTCTGTCGGGCGAAGGAACATATATAGCGGCCAAGGTCGCCAAAAAGCCCTGTGCCGAGGTAGCATATGGATACTCCTTCGAAAAGATGGTCCTGCATGCATGGACGCTCGGGATCGGGACCGTATGGATCGGCGGTACGATGAAGAGGGAACTCTTTGAAGCGGCGGCACAGGTAGGAGACGGAGAGATGATGCCCTGCGTAACCCCTTTGGGATATCCGGCCACGAAGATGTCTCTCAAGGAGACCATGATGAGAAAGGGCGTCGGTGCCGATTCGCGCATATCGGGAGACAAGCTCTTCTTTAAGGAGGAGTGGGGAAAAGCGCTGACTCCGCCTGATGATATGGTCGATATCCTTGAGATGGTACGATGGGCTCCGTCGGCGGTCAACAAGCAGCCCTGGAGGATCATATTTAAGGACGGTGTCTATCATTTCTACGAGAAGAAGGACAAGGGATATGTCGATGAGGCAACCGGAGATCTCCAGAAGGTGGATATCGGGATAGCTCTGTGTCACTTTGTTATGGGACTGGAGGAACGAGGCAGACAGGCTGAAGTGTTCATGGAAGATCCGAAGGTTGATATCCCGAATGATGCGGAATACATCGCAAGCGTCAGGATCACGGGATGATGAGATCCGGAGGCGGTAAGATATTGAATAGTCACTGCCCGGAATATCGGAAGCATGTTCCCGGACAGTCACGAAAAAAACAAAATAAAAAACAAAAATATGCTTGACAGAATATATTTGATAAAATATAATCAAGTCAAACATAAGGTACTAAGGCATAAGAAATCAGATATATATTACAAAGGAGGATTAATGTATGGGTTTTTATGATCAGAGCGTAACAGCAGCTAACGGTGAAGAGATATCGATGAAGGACTATGAGGGAAAGGTTGTCTTGGTTGTGAATACAGCAACAGGATGCGGCTTTACTCCTCATTACAAGGATATCGAGGCTATGTATGAGAACTATCACGATAAGGGATTCGAGGTCATCGATGTTCCCTGCAATCAGTTCGCGGGACAGGCTCCCGAGTCGGATGAGGAGATCCACGAGTTCTGCCAGCTTAAGTACAATACACAGTTCCCTCAGATGAAGAAGTCGGATGTCAACGGTGAGAATGCGATCCCGTTGTTCAAGTATCTGAAGGAGCAGAAGGGCTTTGAGGGCTTCGGCAAGGGACCTACAGCTCTGGCCATGAGTACCATGCTTAAGAAGATTGACAAGGATTACAAGAACAACCCTGAGATCAAGTGGAACTTCACCAAGTTCGTGATCGACAGGAACGGTAATGTAGTGGCAAGATTTGAGCCCACCGCCAAGATGGACGAAGTGGCTAAGTGCGTGGAAGGATTATTGTAAAGGACAACAGGTATGGCACAGGAATACGAACAGCTTTTGCTTAAGAATCAATTATGTTTTCCGATGTATGCATGCGGAAGGAAGATCGTTGCGGCGTATACGCCCTTCCTTAAGCCTCTCGGACTGACCTACACTCAGTATGTGGTGTTCATGGTCCTCTGGGAACTGGAGAACGTCAGCGTCGGACAGCTCGGCAGCATCCTTCATCTGGATGCCGGGACGCTGACACCGCTTCTTAAGAATCTTGAAAAAGAGGGATATGTGACAAGAGAGCGCTCCAAGGAAGACGAGCGCGTCACACTTATAAGTATCACGAAGAAGGGCAATGATCTGAAGGAAAAGTGCAAGGATATTCCGGGAGAACTGGCCAAGCAGGGTTCGCCCTTAAGTGAAAAGGAGTCGGTTCAGCTGTATAAGCTGTTGTATAAGTTCCTTGAGGGTTGATAACTGCTGATTACGGCATATAATGGCAGTATGCCGGCGGCATGGTATGACACATAACAAAAAATGATATGGAATAAGTCGGATTATAAGGAGGATTCATATGACATACGCGGTAAGATACTACACAAAGACTGGCAACACCAAGCGTCTGGCTGAAGCGATGGCTGAGGAGCTCGGTGTGGAGGCACAGCCCATCAGCGTCCCGGTCACGGAACCGGTGGATGCTCTGTTCCTTGGCAATTCGTATTATGCTTTCTCCATCGATCCTGAGGTAAGAAGCTTTGTCGCTTCGCTCGATAAGGACAAGGTCGGTAAGATCGTCAACTTCGGCTCTGCAGCCATGCTCAATTCGACTTATAAGAAGGTTAAGGCTGAAGCCGACAGGGTCGGTATCGCAATGGATGAGAGAGAATTCCACTGCAAGGGTGAGTTCAAGGGACTTCATAAGGGAAGACCGAACGAAGAAGACCTGAAGGCTGCCCGGGCATTTGCCGCGCAGTACAAGTAGTACCGGTCATCTCATCTTACGATCACCGGGGGCGGTTGACCTTTATTAGAGTGGTCCGATATGGTAGAATAAGTGAAGCGGTTATGAATATTTTTCCATAACGGATTGACCATTTACGATGAATCATGCGGGTTTGGGAGAGATCCTGAACCCGCTGTTTTTGTTGGCAGCACAGAAAAAGAGGTGGAGATATGTCAGATACATTCGATGAAGGACGCAGAAGAACAAGAACGAGTAGCCAAATCGATGTTCAATTTATAAACCCCGTGGGTTTGAACCCACCCTCTTTTTTTTACTATTTGTTGGGATAATTTTTGGGATAAATTTTCTACAATTTGTAATTGTATCCCACAACAGAGCCTTTTATATGAGTACCAATAAACCGCATAAAACGGGCATAAAAATACTCCCGAGCCTTGTAAACTCAGGAGTTTTTTGTACCGCAGGGGGTGGGATTCCCGCCGGCGGCTTTGCCGCCTATCAGGCCGACCTCGGCACGAAACCTCCACCGGAGCTTTCTAAGAAGCTTCGCTTCTTACCTCGGCGTTCGAATCCCTTTATACCATGGCGTAAGAAAAAGGAGTCCTAATGGACTCCTTTTTCTTACGCAGGGGGTGGGATTCGAACCCACGTGGCTGTTACACCAAACGGTTTTCAAGACCGCCTCGTTATGACCTCTTCGATACCCCTGCTAACCTATTCAGTTTGCGCGGTCTCCGACTGCGCAAAAAAGATTTTATCAAAAGGTTTTTTTAAAGTCAATACTTTTCTTTTTAGAATCCGTGACTGCCTCCGCCGCCGGAGTGACCGCCGCCGCCACCTCTGCCGCCGGACCCCGAACTTCTGGGTGAATATTCTTTGGTCTTGTGGGTGAAAACGATATCCATGTCTTCAAAAGAGTATCTGTTTTCGATGCCGGAAAGCAGTTCCTCGGCACTGGCCTTAAACGAAGAGGATACGCAGATCGCGATGATGTAGGTAAGTATCAGCGACAGGATGACGGAAATGGAAATGTTGCTGAGGACCTTCATCGGAGATGCGATCCGTCCGCCGTCAAGCTTTGTATAAGCCTGTTCCATGGCTTTTGCGGCAGCCTTATAGTAGTCGCCGTCAGAAGCATAGCGGTACACATTATCGGTGATCGTGGTGCCCGCACCCTGCAGCTTTCTTTGGGCCTCACCGTCCGACCACAGTGTCAGCGTACGCGTGTCCATGTCGATAACGAAAACAACACTGCTGTCATCGCCGAACATCATATCTATATAGGCATCGGCAAAATCTTCCGTATCACCATAATAGTTTTCGCCTATCGTTACCACGCCGGCATTACCGTACTTATCGGCTATCGGACGAAGAACATCTTCAAGTGCTTCTTCCTCACTCTTTACAAGGATATCCGCTTCATCATCCACGAAATAGAAGTATCCGGTCTCATCGGAATACTCTCCGTAGACAAGCTGGAGATCCTCATCGGCTCTTGACTTAAGGAAAAGACCGGAGGGTATCATCGATAACCCGAGGAATATGGTGAGTGCTGATATAAGGATCTTACGCACGGTCATCACCTCCCTTTTTATCAAACTGGGGAAGTCTTCTGGTTATCAGAAGGTTATAGTCCTTTATAAGAGAGATCAGGGTAAATCCTATAAGGACCGCGATTATAAGATTGCAGACATAATAGTATTCATCGTGTATGCTTTTTGAGATGAACAATAATACAGCTAACCCCATGGCGATGACCGAAGTTACGATCGGAAGCTTTTTTGTAACATAAGCATCGGGAATATGTGCTTTTTGTCCGTCGGGGTTCGCATCCTCGGCGGTGCTTTGGTATCCTTTGTCATCCGTCCTGTTTTCACGTGCTTTGATCTTTGAAGTTCCCATCAGGTAAAGGATCAGGGAAATGAGTGAAAGAACTCCGTTTACCACGATCGAAGTGGAAGGCTTAAGTGTAAATACCATATTAAAAAGAAGGAACAGCACCACCGCAAGCCCTGCGGCAAACGCAAAGAACTTTCGAAGATCCACGGGAAAGTCGGCAACAACTTTTCCTGTCTGACCGTTGACCGTAGCATATGCTATACGGTCGTTTTTTCTGTAGGACATGAACCACACGGGGAAAAGAGTCCTGCTCGTTTTGTTGATGTCGGTCTTGATGTCATTCTGGTTGACCTCAAGGGAATATCCCGAAAGAGCCTTTTCGTCTTTTATCCTTTCGGTGGTCTGGCGAACGGCAAATGCCCTTGCTTCGGACTTGTAGAGCGTTCTGCTGACATCGGCTCTGTCTGAATAGAATCCGCTTAGGAAACCCGCGGTAAAGGGCACTTCTTTTTTAACGTCAAAAGGAGCTATCTTTTCCGAGATGTCATCGGAAAAAGAACTCGAGGCATCAAAAGACAGACCGTCGTACTCACAATCAAGGTTTCCGGTGATGTCATAATGCTCGTGGATGATGTAGTCTCCGGATCTGTGGGACTTTTTGCCTTTTATTTTGACCGGACCATCCTGCGTCATATCGTAAGACCAGTAGGGCATGTAGATCCCGCGGAACCCGTCGATGTATTTTTCGTCCCTGTATTCTTTGGGGAGGAAAAAGGCTCTTTTGGCGGCTTTCATATAAGCTTCCTTGCAGTCATCCTTTGTTTTGGAAAAAGGGATCACGTAGTCGGGCTTTTTTTCCTTTGAAAGCCTTGAATAGAAGATGGTCGAGCCTCCGCAGAAAGGACAGAAGCCCGTGGTCTCGTTATCGGTGCTTTCTATCTCGCCGCCGCATTCGGGACAGGTGAAGATGGTTGTTTCATAATCCTTTGATTCTATTCCGTCTTTTTCTTTTGAATCAAAATCGTACGGATCGAAATTCGAATCGCAGAATTTGCAATACATTCGTTGCAACGGTATGTAGAACTTGAGGTTACCGCCACAGTTAGGGCATTCGATCATTTTTTGTTCCCCCTCATCTATACTTTTATAATGAAATCATTCTACCATAGGCGTACTAAGGTATGGTTGATTTTTTTTATTATACATGAGAAAATGCTATCGTTATGAGTCTAAAATTGCTTTTATTTTTGTTTTTCATATTCTGTCTTATCGGATGGGTGTGGGAGAGTATCTACGAATCCATAAGGAATCATAAGCTCCTCAACAGAGGTTTTCTGAACGGACCTTATATCCCTATCTATGGATGTGGAGGCATGCTGATATTCCTTACCATGCAAAGATTCCAGGCACCTTTCTTTTCAAAGACGACGTTGATCGCATACTTTATCGGTGCCATAGGCCTTACGACGATAGAGTATATTACGTCGTATGCACTCGAAAAGATCCTTAAGGCCAGATGGTGGGACTACAGCGATTATCCGCTCAATATCAACGGAAGGATCTGCCTTATCGCCAGTGTATTCTGGGGATTTGTAACTCTTTTCGGAATAGATCTTCTCAATCCTTTCCTATTAAAATTGTATGAGCGTATCCCGTCGGACGTATCTTTGGTTTATGTGTCGGTGATGACGACTCTGTTCATATTGGATATATTCGTGACGATCAATTCGATCATCGACTTGAAGAACAGGATACAGATCATGCTCTCCATGGAAAAGGAAAAGGTCACATCGGCTTTCGCCGGCAGCGCCGAGTTTTTCAGAACACAGAAAGCCAGATTATCCCATATCGGGAATCCCTTTACAAAGCGTATCGTCAATGCGTTCCCCAACCTCAGATTCAAATCGGAAAAGGTTCAGAATGTGTTTGTTAAGATAAAGGGATTTATGAAGGGGAAAGACAACGAATAAATTTCTCGGAAATATCGTTAAAAACAGTTGATTTCTCCGTTGACAAGTAAAAAATCCCAATGCTATAATGGAATTCCACCGCGTTGATCGGTGGAATTTTTTAGATTATTTCTTTTAAAAATTGTCTTGACTAGTGTATGAGTGCGTGATACTATTACAGAGTTGCGTCAAAACAGACAAGACAAAGAGAACCTTGAAAAATAAACAGCAATGCAACCCTGAAATTCCAAAAAAGTTTCATGATCATCTGAAGTCATGAAACGGATTTGAGATTCAGAGAAACAATCCTTAAGACAGTAAAAAGGATATTAGCCAG
>JAIKZO010000050.1 GCA_024682115.1 Lachnospiraceae bacterium | reverse complement strand
AACGATTATATATTATAATGATAAAGATTGTAAATGCAATAAAATCAAGGATTTTGGCAAGGGGTGGAGCATGAACAAGGAAGCCAATCTTAAGGAAGAGATCATAGAAGAGTATCAGGAGGATCTGCTTAAGCTCCTTCGATACCTGCCTTTCCTTGAACAGAAGGGCGGAAAGGATGTTCAGAACTTCTATGAGGGTGACGGCGAGCATACCATCATCCCGGTCCCGGTGTACGATTCAACGCTCCTTGGCTTTGTTAAGGAGGCCAGATCCACAAAGTTCATGAACAGGAACTATCCTTATGCATACAGGAAATGGCGCATGCCCGATCCCGCAGCCGAAAGGGCAGCCATGGAGTCGGCAACGCTTAGGGATATAGACCTTTTCAGGGGCATCATCAGCAAGTATGTCCTTGAGGGGCAGCGCAAAGCCGTTATGTGGACGACCGCGGTAGAGGAACGCATCTTCGTAACGGCTCTTTCAAAGCTCAAAACCCTCTTCTTTGAGGATATGAAGCGTAAGGTACCGTAAAGTTTTTCTATGAAAAACTTTCGGCACGTAGGCCACGCCTTCCACGTAGTGGAATCCTAATGGCGTGGCTCTCCGAAATGACGTAAGGTACCGTAAAGGAGCAGCATATGATATCACAAAAAATGGTAGGCCTTGTTAAGGGCAGCTCGGTCATCCGCGCGATGTTCGAGGAAGGAAAACAGATGGCGGCAAAGTACGGAGCCGAGAACGTATTCGATTTCTCACTCGGGAACCCCAACGTACCCGCACCTGCCGAGGTAAACGAGGCGATCCTTGAGATAGTTAAGGATACGGATCCCGTAAAGCTTCACGGATATATGAGCAATGCCGGTCATGAAGAGGTAAGAAAGACGATAGCCGATTCGCTCAACAAACGTTTCGGAACATCTTATAACGAGCAGAATATCATCATGACGGTTGGTGCAGCGGGCGGACTTAATGTGGCACTAAAGGCGATATTAAACCCCGGTGATGAGGTCATAGCATTCGCTCCTTACTTCGGAGAGTATAACAATTATGTGTCAAATTTCGACGGAAAGATGGTTATAATAACACCTGACACAAAATCGTTCCAGCCCAATTTATCGGAGTTTGAGCAAAAGATCACCAATAAAACCGCATGCGTTATCGTAAACTCTCCAAATAACCCGACAGGTGTTATTTATTCAGAAGAAACACTTGAGAAAATGGGTGAGATACTTGAAAGAAAACAAAAAGAACTTGGCAGGACGATCTACCTGATCACGGATGAGCCGTACAGGGAACTGGCCTATGACGGAGCAGTCGTTCCGTGGGTACCGCTCTTTTACAGGAACACGATCGTCGGATATTCATATTCAAAGTCGCTATCGCTCCCCGGCGAGAGGATAGGTTACCTTGTGATACCGAAGGAAGCGGATGATTTTGAAGATCTTGCGGCCGCGGCAGGCGTTGCGACAAGGATACTCGGGTTTGTTAACGCACCATCGATCATGCAGCTTGTGATAGAAAGGTGCATCGACTGCGAAACAGACCTGTCATACTACGACAGAAACAGGAATACGCTCTACGAGGGCCTTACAAAGCTCGGATTTACGTGCCAGAAGCCCGAGGGAGCCTTCTATCTCTTTATGAAGTCCCCCATTGAGGACGAAAAAGAGTTCGTTTCGATAGCAAAGAAGTACAACCTCCTCATGGTTCCTGGCTCGACGTTCATGTGCCCCGGATTTGTCAGGATCGCGTATTGCGTATCATATGAGACGGTAACAAACTCTCTTAAGAAGTTTGAAGAACTTGCCAAGGAACTGAAACTGTTTAAAGGTTAACAAAGGGTATGACAAAAAGAACCGTCCCTTTTGTCATTGATTGGAAGAAATGAGCTGGGAAGATAATGTCAGGCGCGTGATCCCGTATGTTCCGGGGGAACAGCCGAAGGTTACCGAAAAGATAATAAAGCTTAATACCAATGAAATGCCCTATCCGCCTTCTCCGGCGGTAAAGAGGGCTCTTGAAGGGATGGATGCAGCCAGGCTTCGGCTCTATCCGGCGGCGGATGTAGGCCCCTTAAGGGATGCCCTGGCGGATCATTACGGATTTGGCAGTGATGAAGTATTTGTCGGCGTGGGATCGGATGACGTGCTCGCGACGGCATTTCTTACGTTCTTTAATTCGGACAGGCCGGTGCTTTTCCCGGACATCACGTACTCATTTTACGATGTGTGGGCTGAGGTTTACCGGATCCCGTACGAAATGAAGCCTCTGGATGAGAACTTCCATATGAAAAAGAGCGACTACATGGGCCCTAACGGCGGTATCGTGATCGCCAACCCGAACGCACCCACAGGCATCTCCGAGATGGAGGATGTGGAGTTTATAGAGGATATAGTTGCCGCAAACCGCGACAGCGTGGTCATTGTTGATGAGGCATACGTGGATTTCGGAGGCGTAAGCGCCCTTCCTCTTGTCAAAAAGTACGATAATATGCTCGTTGTCAGGACTTTTTCCAAGTCGAGAGCCTTTGCCGGCATGCGTATCGGCTATGCATTCGGAAGCAGCAAGCTAATAAAGTACCTTAACGACGTCAAATATTCGATCAATTCCTACACGATGAACCGTCCGGCGATAGAACTTGGCCTGGCATCGCTCTCTGACGAAGCATATTTTAAAGAGACGGTAGGAAAAGTCATAAGCACCAGGTCGTGGACAAAGGATGAGCTTGAGAAGCGCGGATTTACGGTAACGGATTCAAAGACCAACTTCGTTTTCGCTTCTCCTTCGAAAATAAGCGCAAAGGAGCTGTTTACGGCCCTGAAAGAGAAAGGGATCTATGTTCGCTGGTGGGATAAGGACAGGATCCGCGACTGGCTTCGCATCTCGATCGGAACCGACGAGGAGATGCGATCGCTAATGTTAGCTATAGATACTATAATTTGCTTGTGAGCAATGTATTCTCGAGAGAACCCTGTGAATACGTCGGTACTTAGCCGTTGTATTTTAACGGCTTATGTACCGCTACGTACCGAACAGGAGCGAGAGCGGGTTTTCGAGAGAATATCTTTGGTCACAAGCATAATTGAAAGGATAGACAGTCAAAATGAGCACATTCATGCATTACTTGATCATATTTGGAATCAGTATGGTACCCCTTATAGAGCTTCGTGGTGCCATCCCGTATGCGGTCGGTTTCATAAACGCGGGTGTACCGTTAAATCTCCCGCTTTGTTACGTGATCGCTATCGTCGGGAACATGCTTCCGGTACCGATCATATTTTTCTTTGCAAGGAAGGTTCTTGAATGGGGGGCAGATAAGCCGGTGATCGGCAGATTCTTCACATTCTGCCTTGAGAAAGGACATAAAGGCGGTGAAAAGCTCCAGGCCAAGGCAGGAAGAGGTCTGTTCGTGGCACTTCTCCTGTTTGTCGGCATCCC